>JASFBI010000151.1 GCA_030149595.1 Desulfobacterales bacterium | reverse complement strand
AAAAACAGATCTGAGGTAGATTGGACTTTATTTTAATTGTTATTAATACTTTTCTGTTGTTTAACACTATATATATATTATACTAAAATATTGTGGGGAACAAATTTATCAATTTTATTATTTAATTACTTATAGGTTTATTATTTAATTACTTATAGGTTTATTATTTAGTTACTTATAGGATTGGTTTCAGCCGTGCTTGAGGGAGACGCTATCTATATAACCGGCATGGCCGGAGCATGGTTATTCTTTATCGGCCATAACAAAAAATGAAAGCTCAATGATTCTAATCATTTGGACGAACTTTCATATAAAAAGTTGAAATAATATATTTTTATAAAAAGTGATGAAAAGAATAAAAGAGTATAATAATTATATAAAGAAACTTTCTGCTTTTTTTATGTTGATGATAGTGATTATTAATTCTGGCTGTATAGGAGCTGGAGTTAACAATTGCTCTAAAAAAGTTATTTATCCATCAGTTTCAACAACTGACATCCAAAAGGAGATAGTAAAACAGCATAGCTGTTTAAAAAAAACTGTTATATCTGATGTAAAAGCAGATATACATCTAAAGCTTGCAATTTTGTATTCCCATTACAAAAACACTTCTCCTGATTATAAACTTGCATTGAAAAATATAGAAAAATATGGAAAAAGAAAACCATATAATAAGCAAACTGATGAAATAAAACATTTTTCATCTCTTTTATTGTATATAAATAAATTAAAAATAAAATGTAATAAATTAAAACTCGGAAAAAAGCAGAAGGGAGTTAAACAAAGGTTAATAGATAAAAAAAATGATATTGCATCTTTAAATGAAAAAATTAAGTTTTTAAAGGAAAAAAACAGAGAGTTAACTGTAGATATTATACTTAAGAAAGAGATAATTGAAAAATTAAAACGTATTGACATTCGCTTTGAAAAAAAACGGCTGGAATAGAGACCCTGATGTCAATAAAATTTTACCGGAAATTTAAATTAATGAAACAGTATGTAATTGATGAACTACGACACAATGATTTTGAAAAAATTAAAAATTATTTTAAGGCAAATAGTAAACAGTCTAATATAGATGTAATTTACTGGGTTTTTCTTCCAGATGGTATTTTAACAGATCTACAGAAAGAACATGTGGAATGTCAATCGTATTATTTTGCTGTAAATATAGAAAAAAATTATCTGTCTTGTGAACTGCTTGTAAGATCTGAAAAAGTCATGAGGTGTTCATGTATTGGTTATGCCACAAAACAGCAGTATGACTGGATTATTGAATATCTTGATTTAATTTTGTTAAAACTGAATATCTCTGTTTGAATTTTTAAAAAGCATTATTGTCTGAGGTTATTTTATTATGTTTAGAACAGTTTTTGTGGTTATGTGTACAGTTCCAACTATAATTTTGTCTTGTATTATAATTATTATAACCAGTCCTTTTTCAAAAAAAGGTGATTTTCCTCATAAAGTTAACTGTCTTCTTGGAAAGTTAATAACCACTTATGCTGGATTATCCATCAAAGTTACAGGCCGTTTTAATATAGATGAAAAAAAAGGTCCATATATTTATATGGCAAACCATCAGAGTAATTTTGATATACCTATTTTGCTTACAGCATTGCCGTTACAGTATAGATGGCTTATAAAGGCTGAACTTTTTAAACTTCCCTTGTTTGGCCGAACATTAAACCTCATAGGATATATACGTGTTGAACGTACTAATATGAAAGCTGCTTTTTTAAGCTTAAAACAGGGTGTAAAAATGTTAAAAGAGGTAAAACGTTCTCTTTTTATTTTTCCTGAAGGAACCAGAAGCTTAGATGGTGATATTCAGGAATTTAAAGGTGGAGTAGCCGTTTTGGCCATGCGTTCAAAAGTGCCGATAGTTCCTGTAGTCATTCATGGTTCAAGATCTATTATGCCCAAAAACAGCAAAAAAATTATATCAAGCAAGGTTGTTGTTGAAATAAAGAAACCTGTTTATATTGATGAGCTTGGAATAAAAAATAAAAACGAACTTATGTCTGTGATAAAAGATATTATTTGTAAATCTTTTGATAAAAGAAAAAGAGAATTTTCAAATGCTTAAAATTATTCCACTTGGAGGGCTGGGGGAGATAGGTCTTAATATGATGGTTTTTGAATATGATGAAACCATGTTTATTATAGACTGTGGCCTGATGTTTCCAGAAGATTATATGCTGGGAGTTGATATAGTTATACCTAATTTTGATTATGTTAAAAAGAGGTATAAAAAGATTTCAGGCATAGTGCTTACCCATGCTCACGAGGATCATATAGGAGCACTTCCCTATTTGTTAAAGGAGATTAATGCTCCTGTTTTTGGAACGCCGTTTACCCTTGCCCTTGTAAAGCACAAATTAGAAGAGTTTGGTCTAATAAAAAAGGTTAAATTACATGAAATAGCTCCCAGGGAAAAATTAAAAATAGGTCACTTTGAAATTGAATTTATAAGGGTAAGCCACAGTGTTATAGATGGTGTTGGGCTTGCTGTTAAAACACCTGTGGGTTATGTTATACATACCGGAGATTTTAAAATAAACCACAGTGCTGCCGATGGAATGGTAACAGATGTCAGAAGGTTTGCTTATTATGGAGAAAAGGGTGTCCTTGCCCTGTTATCTGATTCAACAAATGTTGAAAAAGAAGGGTATACACTTTCAGATCAGGCTGTGGGAGAAACTCTTAAAAAAATCATATTTAATAGTTCTGGTCGGGTAATTATTGCTCTTTTTGCATCAAATATCAGCAGAATTCAACAAATTGTCAATATTGCCAGGGATAAAAAGTGCAAAATATTATTTAATGGCAGAAGTATTTTAGTGAGTGTTGATATAGCAAAAAAATTATCTTATCTCAATATTCCCCATGATATGGAAATAAATTTAAGTCAGGTAAATGATTTCTCTGATAAAGATATTTTAATTGTAACAACGGGAAGTCAGGGGGAACCAATGTCTGCTTTGGCACGAATGTCATCGGGGCATCATAAACAGGTTAAAATAAAGCAGGGTGATACGGTTATTTTGTCATCAAAATTTATACCTGGCAATGAAAAGGCTATAACCAAGGTAATTAATAAATTATATAAACTTGGAGCAGAGGTTATATATGAAAAAATTTCAGATATTCATGTTTCAGGGCATGCTTTTCAGGAAGAGTTGAAATTAATGATAAATCTTACCAGACCAAAGTTTTTTATGCCTGTTCATGGAGAGTACAGACATCTTATTCTTCATTCAAGGCTGGCAAAAAGTGTTGGTATTCCTGAAGAGAATATAATAGTTGCTGAAAATGGCCAGGTAATATGTATAGATGAAAATTCTTTTGACATAAAGGAAAAAATAACAAGCGGCAGAATACTGGTAGATGGTAAAGGCATAGGTGATGTCGGTAGAAGTGTACTAAAAGAGCGCAGGACTTTATCTGAAGATGGGCTTGTTGTTGTTACCATAGTATTTGATGAAGAGACAGGAGCTATTATTTTGGGTCCTGAAATTATCTCAAAAGGATTTATTTTTTGTAATGAAACCGGTCACCTTTTAGAAGATGCGAAATGTGTTGTCCTGGAAATCGTTGAAGAGTGTGCATATGACGGAGATATATTAGAACTTGTTGAAAATGTAAGGGCACGATTAAAAACAGCACTTAAACAGTATTTTTACTTTGCTATAAAGCGCAGACCTCTTATACTGCCTTTTATTATGGAAGTTTAATAGCAGATACAATAAACAGTTACCTATATTTTAATCTAAAATAGAACAGTGGTTTTTATTATATGCGTAGAGAACTTACAGGTATTTGTCTGCTTTTTTTTGTATTATTGACTCTATTGAGTTTTATTTCATACTGCCCCGATGATTTCTCCTTTGACAGTGCAAATAATATTGAGCATGTAGATAATTTTTTTGGTTTGGCCGGAGCATATATAGCGGATTTTTTTATAGAGATTCTCTTTGGCTTGGGTGCATTCTGGATTCCTGTTTTACTTGCTTTTTTTAGCTTACGTTATTTTAGAGGTCATATCCCTGATAATAAAGGATTTATCTGTTTAGGGTCTTTTTTTCTTATTTTTTCCACGGGCAGTATGTTCTCTTTTTCTCAATATAATGTGGTTATTTTTGACAGAGAATTTTCATCAGGCGGAGCAGTGGGGATTTTTTTTTTTGATTTAATAGTAAGATATACTAATACCTGCGGTGCAGTAGTGATATTTATTCTTTTGTTTCTTATTGGAATTATTCTGGTAATAAATTTTTCCCTGATAGATTTTTTTATAAAAACATATAAAAAAATAATATCTCTTATAAAGCTGATTTACTAACAAGTTGTTAAACGAAAAAAAGGCGTGTTTTCAGTAGAAAAAAGTGGTACAGAAAAAAAACTTATAATAAAAAAAAACAAGAATCTGAAAAATATAAATAAATCTGTTAAAGTTTCAAAGAAAAAGAGAATAAAAATAGATGAAAATATTGAGATTTTACAATCAGCTTCTGCTTCAAAACTTCCTCCCATAAGTTTTTTAAATGATTCTGAAAAAATTATTGATGTCATAGATGAGAATAAATTAAAGGAGATATCACTGCTTCTTGAAAACAAATTAAAGGACTTTGGTGTAAAGGGTGTGGTTTCAGAGGTGCTGCCAGGGCCTGTTATAACAACATTTGAATACAAACCAGCTCCAGGTGTAAAAATAAGCAAAATTTTAAATCTGACAGATGATCTTGCCCTTGCTTTGCGGGCACTTAGCATTAGAGTTGTGGCACCTATTCCAGGGAAAGCTGCTGTGGGGATAGAAATTCCCAATGCGATAAGGGAGGATGTCTGCTTTAAGGATATTGTTACATCTGATAATTTTGTAAAATCCAGATCAAAGATAACTGTATGCCTTGGTAAAGATATTTCAGGAGAACCTGTTGTAGCTCAATTGGATAAAATGCCTCATCTTCTAATTGCAGGGGCAACAGGGACGGGAAAGAGTGTAGGTCTTAATACAATGATTACAAGCCTTCTATATAAATCAAGCCCCGAGGATGTTAAGATGATCATGATTGATCCCAAACGCATTGAACTCTCTTTGTATGAAGGGATACCGCATCTTATAACACCTGTGGTAGTTGATATGAAAAAAGCTACCAATGCACTTTTCTGGGCTGTTCGGGAAATGGAAAAAAGATATGAGCTGTTGTCTGAAAATAAGGCAAGGAATATAATACAGTATAATAAAAAACTGGCAAAAGAGAAAACAGAGAAAGACAATGAATTAAAACAGCATCTTCCATATATAGTTATAATTATTGATGAGCTTTCTGATTTAATGACCGTTGCATCAAAGGAAGTGGAGGTTGCTTTGACCAGGCTTGCCCAAATGGCGAGAGCTGCAGGAATACATATAGTTTTAGCCACCACGAGCCAGTCTGGAGATGTGCTTACAGGCGTTATTAAAGCCAACTTCCCCACCCGGATATCCTTTCAGGTATCTTCCAAAATTGATTCCAGAACCATCATTGACTAAAATGGAACCGCAAGTTTACTGGGTAATGGTGATAAGCTTTGTC
>JASFBI010000458.1 GCA_030149595.1 Desulfobacterales bacterium | reverse complement strand
TTTTAAAAGCAATGATGATGTTGATGACTACAATGAATATGAAACTGAATATGAAGAGGTTGAATTCTTTTTAACAGGGTTTATAGAAAATCAAAATATTATAAATAGTTATAAAGAGCAGGGGTTTAACGATGCCTGGATAAAAAACGAGATAAGAAATAAGGTGGAAATAAAGTATGGCAAGGAATTTGTTTATCTTTTCATGATAAACAATGTTTATTTTAATATTGATAATTCAGAGCCTAATTTTAATAAAAAATATGAGTATAGTGAAGATACACAACTATCAAGAAATCTTAGATTGTCTGGTTCTGATTTTGAGATAAACTTTAATGAGTTCTATATTAATTATCAAACTGAAAAATTCAGAATTCGTGCAGGAAACCAGATTTATGGATGGGGTACAGCAGATGTAATTAATCCAACATCATATTTTAATCCAGTTGATTTCAGAGAGTTTGTTTTTAAAGATGAAGATGAAATGAAATTTGGAGTTCCTTCGGTATCAGGGATGTTTTTTGGAGATGAATATACAGTGGAACTTGTTTTTGTACCTGTTCATATCCCTCTGGATATAGCTCCTGATAGTAGTTTCTGGACACTTGAAGATGATGATGCTCTGTATTCTGTTCTTATTGAAAATTTTGATGGGCTGCCTGTCAAAGTAAAAAATTTTGGTTTTGGTTTTAGAGTATCTTCAAATTTTAATGGGACTGATATCTCTTTCAGCGGATATCATGGACCGGATAAAGAGCCTGTTCATACTCCTGTTGCAATGTTTGTAAAGGCCAATGAGCCAATATATGTAAAAGTTGAACCTGAATATCATATAATAGATATGGTTGGGCTTGACTTTTCCAAAACCCTCGGCAGTTTTGTAGTGCAGTTTGAAGCTGTATTTTCTCCAAATAAAAAGGGATTGGTCAGACAGAATCTCCTTGATGCGAAAAACATAAAATTTCCTTTTGAAGTTGGAGAGTCTGCCTATCTGTCATATGCAGCAGGTTTTAACTATTTTATTCCTGTAACTATACTGTTTCCTGAACATGAAGGAGATGCAGTATTTACAGTGGAGTGGTCACAACTTAAATATTTTAATGATAATTTGTACCCGCCGACATTTTCTGATATTTTTACATGGAGGTTTGAAGATAGCTTTTATAACAGCCAGATAAAAATATATTTGACTGGAATGACAGATATTAATAATAGCGGGTTTTTGTTTTGGCCTAAACTTGAATACGATTTTTTAAACGGATTTAGTATAGAGCTTTCCTATGCATCTATATCCGGAAAACATGAAGATGAAAATGAACTTGTGTCTTTATTTTACTATTATAAAGATAATGATATTGTTTTATGGGAAATAAAATATGAGTATTAAAAGCTGGATGTTTTTATTTTTATTTATTTTTGGTTGTGGTGAAGATCAAAAACCGTCTGTGATAATTTCAGGACAGGTTGACGCCAAATCTGTTTTGAAAAATAACAATGCACCTGTAATGGTAGCTGTGGCATTAACGGATGATTTTGCGGCAATTAATTCCTATCCTTTAGATAATATAATAAAGATGGTGGCTGTTGATAAAACAGATTTTAGTTTTACCATGGATTTATCTGAAGAGGGTGTTTTACCGGGTACAAAGGTGACTGTATTTGCATATGTAGATAATGGTTTTGACGGAGGAGTAATTTATCCAGGACCCGGAGATTTTATAGGGGTTTATGTTGATAAAGAAAATCTTACAGCATCCTATACTTTAAAAGAG
>JASFBI010000150.1 GCA_030149595.1 Desulfobacterales bacterium | reverse complement strand
AAAAAAGTCAGTAAATATCTTTTGTTCCTAACTGCAAAAATATTTTGATTCCTGTTTTTGGATTATTATGGATAATATATCTTTATGGCTGTCTTTGTGCGGTGTGCCAAATATAGGTAACAGTATTATAAAACGTTTGATAATAAGATTTAAAACACCGGAAAAAGTAATACACTCTCCTGTTTTTGAACTTATGAAGATAAAGGGGATTTCCTGTAAAACTGCTGAAAAAATACAAAAAAGCAGAATTATTTCAGATAATATAAAAAGAGAGCTTGACCTTGCAGAGAAGCATGGATATAAAATTATTACTTTATTGGACAGGGATTATCCAGGGCTTTTAAGAGAGATACATGATCCGCCTCCATATCTGTATATTTCAGGTTCTCTTGCTCATACAGATAAAAATATTGCAGTAGTCGGGTCAAGAAATGCAGGTGATTATGGTATGTCTGTGGCAAAACAGTTTGCTTATGATCTGGCTTGTTCGAACTTTACAGTTGTAAGCGGAATGGCAGCAGGTGTTGATACAGCAGCACACACTGGTGCTATTTCTGCAGGTAAAAGGACAATTGCGGTTTTAGGAAGTGGTTTATTGAAAATATATCCTGCTGTAAATCATGACCTGTTTTATAAAATATCAGAAAATGGGGCAGTTGTTTCAGAATTTTCTTTAAATACTCTGCCGAGGCCGTATAATTTTCCAAAAAGAAACAGAATTATTGCAGGGATGTCTTTGGGAACTGTTGTTGTATGTGCTTCTGAAAAAAGCGGTGCCCTTATAACAGCAAGGCTTGCACAGGAAGAAAACAGAGAGGTTTTTGCTGTTCCTGGAAGTGTTAATTCATTGAGAAGCCGTGGGTCCCATGCTCTTATAAAGCAGGGAGCAAAACTTGCAGAAGATGCACAGGATATATTGGAAGAGCTGGGTATGTATTGTGAAAAGTCTGCACTGGCATGCAGCAGTGGAAAAAAGCATGGAAATTTGTATGATAAACTCTCTTTAGATGAAAGAGAGTTGCTTAAGGCAATGGATGTTTATCCTGTACACCTTGACGAAATAGTAAAAAAAGTTGAAATGCCTGTACACAAATTATCTGGACTGCTTTTAAAACTTGAAATTAAAGGGCTGGTAAAGCAGTCATTTGGTAAATTATTTTCATTAAGTGAGGATGTTAAAATTGGCTAAACCTCTTGTTATTGTTGAATCACCCACTAAGGTCAGAACTCTAAAAAAATATATAGGAAAAGAGTTTAATGTAACAGCTACATCAGGTCATATTATGGATCTTCCTCAAAAAGAGATAGGCGTTGACATAGAAAATGATTTTAAACCCAAATATGTGGTGATTCCAGGAAAAAGTAAAATAATAAAGAGTTTAAAGAGTGCTGCAAAAAACGCATCTGATATATATCTTGCCCCTGATCCTGATCGTGAAGGTGAAGCTATAGCATGGCATACAGCAGAGTTGCTGAAAAAAAAAGGAAGAAAATTTTACAGGGTACTTTTTCATGAATTAACTAAAAATGCTATTGTAAAAGCAGTAGAAAAACCAATAGATCTTGATTTAGATAAATATGATGCTCAGCAGGTAAGAAGAATTTTGGATAGAATTGTGGGATACCAGATATCTCCAGTTTTGTGGGATAAGGTTCAAAGGGGGTTGTCTGCCGGAAGGGTTCAGTCCGTAGCTCTTAGAATAATATGTGAACGAGAGTATTCTATTTTTGCATTTGTTCCTGAAGAGTACTGGTCAATAACAGCACATCTAAAAGCTGATAATCCCCCTGTTTTTATGGCAAAGCTTGTTAAAAAAAGCGGTAAAAAAATTAAGGTGGATAACGGGAAAACCGCTGATGATATTTTAAAATATGTATCAAAAGCCGAGTTTATTGTAGACAAGATTGTATTAAAAACTGTAAAAAGAAATCCTCTGCCTCCTTTTATAACAAGCAAGCTTCAGCAGGAGGCCATAAGAAAACTCAGGTTTTCAGCAAAAAAAACCATGATGGTGGCTCAGCAGCTTTATGAGGGAGTGGATATGAGTCATGGAGAACCTGTGGGTCTTATTACATATATGCGTACAGATTCCTTGCGAATATCAAAAGAAGCTGCCGAGGAAGCAATCGCCTACGTAAAACAGGAAATTGGGGAAAGTTTTGCACCAGATGCACCAAGGTTTTTTAAAAATAAAAACAAGGCCCAGGATGCACATGAAGCAATAAGACCGACTACTGTACATAATACCCCTGATAAACTCTCTTCTTATTTGTCGCCGGATCAGCTTTTGCTGTATACATTAATATGGAAAAGATTTGTAGCATCCCAAATGACTCAGGCCCTTGTAGATCAAAAAACGGTTGCAGTAAAAGCAGGTGTTTATACTTTTACTGCAACCGGATCAACTGTTAAATTTCCAGGATTTATGAGACTTTATATGTCTGTTGATGAACAAAAGGAGAGAGACAAGACAAAACAGGTTCTTCCTGAGCTGTCTGAGGGTATGGTTTTAGACACTGTTAAAATTGATCCAAAACAGCACTTTACAATGCCTCCTCCAAGGTTTACAGAAGCGTCTCTTGTAAAAGAACTGGAAGAGAATGGAATAGGAAGACCAAGTACCTATGCGGCTATTTTGTCTACCATAAAAAGCAAGGGGTATGTTGATTTTGTAAAAAAACAGTTTAAACCCAGTGAACTGGGTTTTATTGTAAATGATCTTTTAGTGGCTAATTTCCCAGAGATAATAGATGTAAACTTTACTGCAAAACTTGAAAACAGTCTTGATCGTGTTGAAGCAGCAGATGAAAAAGCATTAACTATTTTAAAAAACTTTTATGAATCATTTGAAAAAAAGATTGCAGTGGCAAAAGATACAATGCTCAGTGTAAAAGGGGTAGGTGTGCCAACTGATCTTAAATGTCCTGAATGCGAAAAAAAGCTTCATATAAAAGTTGGGAGAAACGGTCTTTTTCTATCTTGTGAGGGGTATCCTAAGTGTTCTTATTCAAGAAACTACCTGCGGGATGAAAAAGGAGCGGTTCATATTGTTGAGCCTTCTTTTAAAGAAGCAGAAGGCCAGTTTTGCGAAAAATGTAATAAACAGATGGTTATAAAACAGGGTATGTATGGTGAGTTTTTAGCTTGCAGCGGATATCCTGATTGTAAAAATACACGTTCAGTAAAATCAAATGGTAAAAGAGAATCACTGGGAATTTCCTGTCCTGTTGAAAATTGTAAAGGCGAGATAATGCAGAAATTTTCAAAAAGGGGTAAGGTCTTTTATGGATGCAGCAGTTATCCTGACTGTGATTTTGCAATATGGGACAAGCCTGTTGAAAAAAAGTGTCCTGAGTGCGGGTTTGCTTTTTTGGTTGAAAAGGAAACTAAAAGATCCGGAAAAGTAATAAAATGTACTCAAGCTGACTGTAAATACAAAGAGACTGCATGATCTGTTCTTTTTAATTTTATCTTGTAAAAATTTTAACTTTTATGTACACTTCATCACGGTATATGTAAAAGTTAAAGCCCTTCTGTTTTTTTGTATTCTTTGGAATAAGTTTTTTAAAAAAAATCAAATATTGAAAACATAGATTTACTTTTAGTTTAAGTCTTTATTTAATCTTTTTAAAGATAAACATAGTAATTTATTATGCATAGAGTCAGCCTTGTATTTCCTGGATTATTGATGCTTACAGTAATTGTAGCTTTGATGTCATGGCTTAATTATACTGTAAGCATGGATGTTTTATTAAAAACTCTGTTGAAAAACGAAAACAGTAAAGCAGATGATATTCATTTTATTATTGAAACCCTTGTAGAAAAAGAGATTTCAGCAATAGAATCTACTTCTGTTCTTATAAAAGGCAATACAGATATGCTTGATGCTTTCTCTTTTTATATGGAAGTAAAAAAAGAGAAGAAACTTATAATATTTAACAAGCTTATGCACGACCTTGTTAAACAATATAAGGAGATAGATGTTGATTTTGTATTTATAAAAGATGAAAAAAACAATCTGCTTTACAGCATAAAAACAAGTAAAATAAAAAAAGGTGCTATTTTAAAAAATTTTACTGTTTCTTTGAATTATGAACCTGAAGCTGTGGCAGGGTTTAATCTGGGAGATACAGCCGGAGTTGTTGCAAGCATGGTATTGTACAGATCAGAAAAAGAGGCTCTTTATCTTTTTTTTGGAAGAGTTTTAGATGATGATTTTGCAAAATATATTGCCTTTGCAACAGATGCTCATATTACAATGGGAACACAGTCAGCTATTATGGCAAGCTCAATTCCAGTTGATGAACGGGAGAGAATAAGTTTTGAAGAATTAAAAAAGAGTATAGAAGATATATTGGTCATAAGGCGTGAATATATTTTGCAGAATAAAGTAGTTCATTACTCACCCCTTGAGATTTTAGATGAGCTTATTGGAGTGATGATTGAATTAGATGTAACTGAAGAAAAAGAGCTGTTAAACAAAAACAGAAAATATATTATAAAAATTTCCTTGATAATGCTTATAGGAGCATGGATGGCTGGTTTTTGTTTTCTTTATTTTATATTAAGACCTCTTAAAAAGCTTCAGGTGGAGACTTCTGATTCGGTTTTTGATATAACAGGAGAAAATATAGAGTCAGTTTTCAAGGGCAATGAGATTACAAGCCTTGTTAAATTTTTTAAAATTATGATTGGTGTGGTTAATAATCACATAAAAAAGAGTAATGAGGCACAAGAGAGTCTTAAATTGCACAAAAAAGAGTTGGAGACTCAGGTAGAAGAGAGAACTCATGATATAGCTGAGTCAAACATGGAGTTGAGTTTAAGTGTATCTCAGCTAAAAAAACGTACAGATGAGATGCTTTTATTAAATCAGATGAGTGAGATTCTTCAGGCATGCGAAAGTGAAGAGGAGTCATTTAAAGTACTTGAGAGATTTTGCAATAAACTCTTTTGTGAGGGTTCCGG
Organism: Desulfobacterales bacterium; assembly: GCA_030149595.1. Classification (GTDB taxonomy): domain Bacteria; phylum Desulfobacterota; class Desulfobacteria; order Desulfobacterales; family DAOWNP01; genus DAOWNP01. The sequence goes on along the minus strand of JASFBI010000150.1, from coordinate 647 downwards.
TTATTTTACTGTCTTAAATAATTCCAAAATAATGCTTAGCGTAATTTTTTCATGGGGTGGAGGGAAGCCTGAAGCAGATGAATTTCATCACAATAAATGCTGGGCAATACGAAGGGGTAAGGTAAACATGGTGGAAGATCCCTTGAAAGATCCGCTGTGTCCCCATATTAAAGAGCGCCCGGGTGCTGTCTATTTTTGTATTCCTATTATTGCTAAAACTGAACTTGTGGGAATGCTGCATCTTGCTGTGGATGCATCTGTAACTGATAAAATGGATTCAAAGGAAAAAATGGTGTATATTGCGGCAAAACAGATGCTTGCCATAAGTATGCTGGAGCATTATGCTCCTTGTTTAATAAATATACGGTTAGTTGAAACTCTAAAACTCCAATCCATTAAAGATAGTTTAACAGGACTTTATAACCGTCTTTATTTAGATGGATCTGTGGATCGTGCAATAAGCCGAGTGGAAAGTCGCGGTTTGGAGATAGGGATCATTATGCTGGATGTGGATCATTTTAAATCTTTTAATGATATTTATGGTCATTCAACAGGTGATGCTTTCTTAACTGCCCTTGGCAGTTATCTGCAAAACAGTATACGTGAAGAAGTTATCGCATGCAGTTATGGTGTTGATGAGTTTGTAC
>JASFBI010000149.1 GCA_030149595.1 Desulfobacterales bacterium | reverse complement strand
GTAGTAAAAGATATTTTAACTAAATCTCCAAATCACCACCATGGTATTAAAGTCCGTTTAAAAAACGGTGAAGTTGGACGGGTTAAAAAAATAGCAGAAAAATAAATTTAATCCTTGCCATACAACTGGGCAGTTACAGGATGAAATAATTTCCAGCCCTGAACCTGAAAGATTTTTCATCCTGTATCTGCCTGCCAGCTTAAATGCAGTCTCACTTTATTTTAAAAAATATTGGTGATTCTATCACCTATCTGAGCTATTATGTTAATTATTCTAATCAATACATTTCTAAGAGTAACTTTGTTTTTTTTAGAGGAGTCGCCATTAGAATTGCCATTACTGCTCTCTACCGGGAGAGTATCATCAGGTATTTCAAAATTACTACCCATTTCAAAACTTCCAATATCAGGAATTCCATTTATAATTTTATTTTTTAAAATATCATGCTTTTGTTCTAAATCTACTGCCAGATCTTTTATAGAAAGAGTATTTACAGGAATAAAATTGCTGATTTTAACAGGCTCTGAAATAATAATATCTGGGTCAGAATACTGATTATCAGAAAATCCTGCAAAAGAGTTAAACTCTGTAATTTTTTCTCCCTTTCCTTTTTTATCTTTCCAAAAGTAAAAATAGTCATTTGCCATATGGAAGAAAATGTTATTATTCATGCTAATTAAATTATCAGAGGTTATTTTATCTATATAAACAGCATAGGTTCCTGTATCTTTTGCTACTACTATATTATTCATTATCATATTATTATTTGTTCTATCCACGTTTTTAACATGGTCACTTGCAAGTATAAGCTCTCCTGTAAAGAAATATGATTTATCAACCTTCTGCATATTCCCGTATAATGTATTATTATAAATCTTATTATTTGAACTGTCGTAAAGACATATTCCAGAACCATCATTATTATAGCAAATATTATAGTACACTTCGTTGTTATCACACCATTGATCCAGCTGTATTCCATTCCCATCAGGACCTTGCAGCTCAATGTTGTTATAGCTAATATTATACCTGATAATATTATTATCTCCTGAATCCTCATTCAAACCAGCAGAAAAAAGATGTATACCGCTTGATCCGGCATACCCTTCCCCATTGTTATAAACTATATTTTCTTCAATTATATAATAATTAGCATTTATTTCAAAACCCATATATTTATTATGATGGACAATATTACCTGCAAGTACAGTTTCCTTACCATATTCACAGTTTACTAAAGCAGCAGCAATTCCCTGTGTATCATTATAAGAGACTTCATTTTCTATAATTCTATTTTCACCTCCTGCACCATTGGCTATCCATATTCCAAGACCATTATGCCGTATATTACACTTATAAACTGTAATATTACTGCTGCCTTTTTGGATCATAACTCCGCCATACTTACTATTTTGTACAGTCAAGCCTTCGATTTTAATATATTTTGATCTTTGTATATCTATATAACCATTAATAACAGGAGTTTCACCTGGGGCTGCTTTTATAATTATAGGATTATCACGGGTTCCCTGCCAATTATCTATAAAAAATGAATTCTTATATATTCCATTACAATAAATAACATCTCCAGGAGATACAGAATCTATCTCCCATAAACCATAATATTGATCCTGTTTATCTGTTTTTTCCTCACTTGCTGGATGCAGGTAAAACACTTTAGCTTCAATAACAGATACAAAAAAAATAAAGAACAAACAAAATGACATAAATACAAGTTTATATATATTATTTTTTCTGATATACATTTAACTTTCTCCCTATTTATACCTTTATTTAAATAAAGATATACTTAGTACCCGAACGAAAACCACCATTTTTTCCAATTACGGCGTTGGGCTTAAATTTTAATCCTCAAAATACGAGAGTGTATTCCTTCGGTTAAAATTTGCACCCGCCTTGTACTTGAAAAAAATTTTAACTTTTCGTTCACGCACTACTTAGATAATAAATATAGTACATTTGTCTTATAATCAACTATCTGTATTATAAGACCCAAAACTTTTATCTAACAGCTATATTTAAGATAACAACCTTATCTATCTATTTAGTTTATTTAAAATATGAACCCTCCTTTTACCTTTATTATTAAGTTTTTAGATGGTAAAAACTCTTCCTCTTATATTTTAAAATCTTTATAAAGCATAAATTATTCCAAACATTTCTAAGATCAATGCTTTTCAGAAATAACAAAGCAATGAAAATTAACTTTAAATTATTTTTTTTTATTCATTTTAAAAAAGTGCAAAAAAACAGACAGTTTTAAAATAAAATATAAATAATTCAGATAACTTAAAAACACTTTGATGGTTACTTTTTTGATATGTTGTCTTTTTTATTACTATTGATAATAATAGTAATAAAAAAATTTAAGAAATTTCACAGGAGAAACAACATGAATAACCTGGCCATAGAAGGTGGGAAGCCTGTTCGTTCAAACAAAAATTTCCTTGTTTTTGGTGCACCTAAGATTGAAGAAGCAGAAATAGAAGAAGTTGTTGATTCCATGCGTTGCAGCTGGATTGGCACAGGTCCTAAGGTCGAAAGATTTGAAAAAGATTTTGCAGTTTATAAAGGGATAAAACATGCCATCGCCCTAAATTCATGCACTGCTGCACTCCATCTTTCCATGTTTGCAGCAGGAATAGGTAAAGGAGATGAAGTAATTACCACTCCAATGACATTTTGTGCAACAATCAACTCAATAATACATTGTGGTGCTACTCCTGTACTTGCTGATTGCGACAAAAAAACAATGAATATCAGCCCCAAAGAAATTGAAAAAAAAATCACTGCAAAAACAAAAGCAGTTCTTCCTGTACATTTTGCCGGCAGATGCTGTGATATGAATTCAATTATGGACATTGCCCGGGCATATGATCTTATGGTTATAGAAGATTGTGCCCATGCCATTGAATCTGAATACCATGGAGTTAAAGCAGGTCTGTTTGGTGATATTGGTTGTTTCAGCTTTTATGTAACTAAAAACATAATAACTGGTGAAGGCGGCATGGTCATTACTAAAGATAACCGCATGGCAGAAAGAATAAAAACCATGGGTTTGCATGGTATGAGCAAAAATGCATGGAAAAGATTTTCCGATAAAGGATATAAGCATTACCAGGTTATCCATGCAGGGTACAAATATAATATGATGGACATACAGGCTGCCATGGGGATTCATCAATTAAAAAGAGTAGATAAATATTGGAAGCACAGGGAAGGTATATGGAATAAATATAATGACTCATTTAAAGATCTTTTTTGTGAAATTCCTGAAAAACCAGCACCTGAAACAAAACATGCATATCACCTCTATACTCTTTTGATAAATATTGAAAAATTAAAAAAAGAGAGAGACTGGTTTTTAGATGCTCTTACTGCTGAAAATATTGGTGTCGGTGTCCATTACACACCTGTTCACCTGCACCCTTTTTATAAAAAAAACTATGGCTGGGAAAAAGGCGATTTTCCAAATGCAGAATGGATTGGAGAAAGAACAATCTCCCTTCCCTTATCCGCTGCTTTATGTGACAAAGATACAGATGACGTAATTTGTGCTGTTCATAAGATTTTAAAAAAGTAAAAATATAATCCAAGCAGTTTGTCCGCAAATAGTTTAAAACAGAGACAGTAAAGACTTTTTTTATCTTTTTAAAAAAAGCAATAACACTATATGTGTAAATAATATAATATATCATTTGAAAAGATTAAGAATATATCATATTCTTTATTGGTTAATGAGTTTAGTTAAATTTAATTTTTAATAATATAAAAAAATTAAATAAACCGTTTATATATTTAATAGTGTTTTGTAACAATCTGTAGGACACTATATATCTGGAGAATATTTAATGAAAATAGCAGTCAGCGGTAAAGGCCGGGTTGGTACAACAACTTTTTCAGCTCTTATGATACGAGCATTTAATGATTTAGGTAAACATGTTTTGGCCATTGATGCTGAGCCTGATGCAAAACTTGCTTCAGCAGTTGGAATACCTGACGCAGACAAAATCGTGCCCATAGCAAAAATGAAAGAGCTTGTCTTTGAAAGAACAGGTGCAAAAGCAGGTACAATAGGAGGCTTTTTTGCACTAAATCCAAAAGTAGATGATCTTCCTGACTCTTTATCTGCCAAGTTTGATAAAATAAAACTAATGCGTCTTGGAGGAATAAAAAAAGGTGGTTCAGGCTGTATCTGTCCTGAAAGCACCCTTTTAAAAGCCCTCGTTATGCATGTTATTCTTGCAAGAAATGAAGTAGTTATCTTGGATATGGAAGCAGGTATAGAACATCTGGGAAGAGGAACAGCTCAATCTGTAGACAAACTAATTATAGTTGTTGAACCTGGAAGAAGAAGCATAGAGACAGCTTTAAATATTAAAAAACTGGCTTCTGAAATATGGCTTAAAAATATAACAGTTGTTGGAAACAAAATCCGTAATGATAATGATAGAAAATTTCTTGAAAAAAATCTTCCAGATTTTCATTTTGCAGGTTTTATTCCTTATGACAACAAACTTATAGAAGCAGATCTTTCTGGAATTTCTCCATATGATATTGATTCAGATACAAAATTGATAATTAATAAAATTATCGAAAAACTGTAATATAATGCAACTTAATTATAAAAAAAAAACATTAAAAAAAAAATCGCAATTTTTAAAAATAATCCCTGCAATTGATAAAACTCTGGAACCAGTTTTTAGTAAAATCGGTACACCTGAAAAAAAAAAATTTGAGCCGGACGAATTTCAGACTAAAGCTGTAAGTATAATATTAAAATCAAAAGATTGCCTTGTTACAGCCCCCACAGGCTCAGGTAAAACATGGATTGCTGAAAAAGCTATAACACATTTTTTTGAAAACAATCAAAAAGCCTGGTTTGCATCACCGCTAAAAGCTCTTTCAAATTCCATATATTTACAGTTTGCAGAGAAATTTGGAATCAATAATGTTGGGATATTAACAGGTGATAGAGTTGAAAACGCAAATGCACCTATTATTGTAGGCACTACTGAAATATTAAGAAATCAGCTTTATGATGCTATGCATAAAGGAATTGATATTACAACTGATCTTGTTGTAATAGATGAAGCTCATTTTTTAGGAGATGAAGACAGAGGCGTTGTGTGGGAAGAAATTTTAATTTATATGCCGGTACGCGTTCCCATCCTTCTGCTTTCAGCAACCATTGGCAATGCTAATAAAATTGCTGCATGGCTTCAATCAATACGTGGAAAAGAGTGTTTTATTATAAAGGAGACAAAAAGAGAAGTTTCTCTTTTCCCTGTTTTTTTCCACCCTTCAGGAACCATGACTCCATTTCTTTGTAAAGATGAAAACTCACAGAAAAAAAAACTTTATAAAAAAGTCTTGGACTATATTACAAAAACTCCCAATCTTCTGCTTTCTCACCCCAGAGCACTTCCTCCAGTAGGGCTTATATTAAAAGCTATTAAAAAATACAATCTTCTTCCTGCTATCTTTTTTTTAAAATCACGGATAGATTGTAACAATGCACTTGACCGCTGCTCAAATATTAATATTACTATTGATCAAAAGCAAAAAACACTAATCAGTAAAAAAATATCTGAAGAAATTCAGATATTTTTTTAC
>JASFBI010000148.1 GCA_030149595.1 Desulfobacterales bacterium | reverse complement strand
GTGCCCAGGGTGAATTTACCGGAATTCAGATAATAAAAGCATTTCCTACATTTAAAAACTCTAAAACAAATAAAATAATTGTGCCTGATTCAGCCCATGGTACAAATCCGGCAAGTGCTGTTTTATGCGGGTTTGATTTTGTTTCTGTCTCTTCAGATAAAAATGGTATTTTGTCTGTAGATGAAATTTTAAGAGCAGCAGATGATGATACAGCAGGAATTATGATAACAAATCCCAATACTTTGGGATTATTTGAAGAAAATATCGTAAAAATATCTGAGATTATCCATTCAAAAGGCGGACTTGTATATTGTGATGGAGCTAATTTAAACGCTTTGCTTGGCATGGTAGATATAAAAAAAACTGGCGTGGATATTATGCACATAAACCTGCATAAAACTTTTTCAACCCCCCACGGCGGAGGAGGACCAGGATCAGGCCCTGTATGTGTAGTAAAAGAGCTGGAAAAATTTCTTCCAGCACCTGTTAGTGTAAAGAAAAACAGTAAGTATAAACTCTCATACGACAATCCGCTGTCCATAGGCAGACTTCACCCTTTTTATGGTAATTTTTCAATTCTTGTCAGAGCATATAGTTATATTTTAAGTCTTGGCCGTGAAAATTTAAGCAATGTAAGCCGTATATCTATTCTTAATGCAAATTATATAAAAGAGAGGCTGAAAAAACATTATCACATAGCCTTTGATAAAACATGTATGCATGAGTGTGTTTTTACAGATAAATATCAGCAAAAGAACAAAGTAGTCACCATGGATATAATAAAACGCCTTATGGATTATGGAATCCACCCTCCCACTGTGTATTTCCCCATAATTGTCAATGGAGCTATTATGATAGAGCCCACTGAAACAGAATCAAAAGAGACAATTGATTTTTTTATAGATGCCATGATTGAGATAGCAGACGAGATAAAAAAAGATGGAAAAACAGTTTTAAATGCACCGCATAATTTAAAAGTAAAAAGAATGGCTGAAATACTTGCTGCTAGAAAACCATGCCTTTGCGGGTGATAAATGATGCTTTTTTTTAAAACCCATTTTCTGAATCTGATTAAGTTTAACACTATAAACTATTTAAAAGTTTGGGATATTCAAAAAAAACTTGTTCATGAAAAAAACTGTGGAATTATAAAAAAAGATTATATTATAATTTTAGAACATAAGCCAGTGTTTACTCTCGGTAAAAATGCAGACAGCAGTAATCTGCTGGTCTCATCGGATTTTTTAAAACAAAAAAATATTGATATACTTAAAATAGAGAGAGGGGGAAATATAACCTTTCATGGCCCAGGCCAGATAGTGGTTTATCCTGTTATAGATCTTTTAAAAAACAGAATAGGAGTCACAGACTATGTTGCTGCAATGGAAAAAATTATAATAGAGACAGCTTTGGAATGTGGTATAAAATCTGAGACAAAACCCAAAAGACCAGGCGTATGGGCAAATAACCATAAAATAGGCAACATTGGCATAGCACTTAAAAAAGGTGTCAGTTATCATGGTTTTTCATTAAATGTAGATATGGATTTAACACCTTTTTCATGGATAAACCCATGCGGAATTAAAGGAGTAAAAATCACTTCTCTATCTGAAATTTTAAATAAAAGTTTAGATGTCAGAGAGGTAAGAAAAACAGTCTTATTAAAAATTGAGCATGTATTTGGAATAAAGTTACAAACCAATTAGGATGTTTATGGAAAATTTTTCAGAAAAGACAACCACCCTTAGAAAACCCAAATGGTTAAAAAAAGAGCTTCCTTCAGGCACAGCTTTTGGAAAAACCAGAACACAGCTTGACCGTATAAACATTGCAACAGTCTGTAACTCCGCAAAATGCCCCAATATATGGGAATGTTTTTCAAAAAAAACAGCAGCCTTTATGATACTTGGGGAAAAATGCACACGAAATTGCGGATTTTGCGGAGTTGTATCAGCTGAACCTGATACTGTAGATAAAAATGAGCCTGAAAAAGTTGCAATGGCTGCAAAAAAACTGGAACTGACACATGTTGTTGTAACATCAGTTACAAGAGATGACCTGCCCGACAAAGGAGCAGGTCATTTTAAAAAAACCGTAAAAAAAATTAAATCTCTTTTAAAAAATTCAACAGTTGAAATTCTTATTCCAGACTTTATGGGCAAAGAAGAAGCATTGGATATTGTAATTTCAAGCCGCCCTAATGTAATTGCCCATAACATTGAAACCTGCAAGCGTCTTTATCCAAAAGCAAGAAAAAGAGCATCCTATACACACTCCATGGATCTGTTAAAAAAGATAAAATCAAAAGACAGTTCAATAGTTGTTAAATCAGGATTTATGTTGGGACTTGGAGAAAAATCCCAGGAAATATACGAAACTATAAAAAACATTTATAACTCAGGATGTGATATTCTTACCATGGGACAGTATCTACAGCCATCAAAAAAAAACCTTCCTGTTATCCGGTATATTCCACCGAAAGAGTTCAAATTCTGGGAAAATATTGCTTTGGATACAGGTTTTTTATCTGTTGTATCCGGTCCTTTTGTAAGAAGCTCCTATAATGCAGAAGAAATATATAATAAAATAATAAAACAACAGGATTAATATGGTTACAGGTATTGCATTAATAACTTTCAGACTCCACGGCTGCCAATCCTTGAAAGGCAAACGAAAAATTATAAAATCTATTATTGGCAGACTGCGAAATACATATAATGCCTCGGTTGCCGAAGTAGGTTTAAATGATATTTATCAAAAAACAGAAATAGGCATCTCCATTATCGGAAATGATCGAAGGATAATAAACTCAAAGCTTGATAAAATTATAAATATGGCTGAAGATTTCAGCATGGCAGAGTTACTTGACACAAAAATTGAGATCATCAGTTTTTAGAAAAACCCGTTACTTTTACCACTTTATTCTGGTATATACAGGCTTAAATCAGATAGTTTTTTTTATATGAAAGAACGTAAAACAGACCGTAATCATGAGAGTTTCATTTTTTAACGCAGAAATTGGACAAAGTAGTGTTTTGTAATAACCTGTGCATACCAGATCTTTTATATATAAGGAGTATTTTCTATGATTATCGGAGTTTTAAAAGAGATTATGGACAAGGAAAACAGAGTGGCTATGACACCATGGGGAGTTGAATCCCTCGTTGAAAAAGGCCACAATATCATTATTGAAAAAAATGCCGGTAAAAACAGTGGCTTTAAAGATAGTCACTATAAAGAATCAGGAGCAGTAATTGTTTCATCAAACAAAAAAATTTATGAAAAAAGCGATATGGTTTTACATGTAAAAGAGCCTCAGCCTGAAGAGTATGACCTGATAAAAGAGAACCAGATTATATTTACATACCTTCACCTTGCAGCACACAAAATCCTCACAAATTCTCTGATAAAAAGCAGGTGTATAGCCATAGCCTATGAAACTGTCAGAGATAATAAGAACAACCTCCCCCTTCTTATACCCATGAGCGAAGTAGCAGGCAGACTATCAGTTTTATCCGGAGCACTCTATCTTACCAATACCTATGGAAAAATAGGTAAGCTTTTAGGAGGAGTAACAGGAGTTGATCCTACAACAGTACTTATACTTGGGTGTGGTACAGCCGGAATAAATGCTGCTCACATGGCAAGTGGATTTGGAGCAAAAGTATATCTATTGGATATTAATGTTTCCCGACTTCGATTTTTACGGCAGGTTATGCCGAAAAACTGTTTTTTACTATATTCAACCACTAAATTAATAAAAAAACTTACACAGGAAGCAGACCTTATAATTGGTGCAGTACTAATTCCAGGTGCAAAATCTCCAAAACTTATTACAAAAGCAATGTTGAAAAAAATGAACAAAGGAGCAGTCATAGTTGATATCTCCATAGACCAGGGAGGGTGTTTTGAAACTTCAAAACCCACAACCCACTCGGACCCGGTATATGAAATAGACGGAATAATACACTACTGTGTTGCAAATATTCCCGGTGCTGTAGCAAGGACATCTACAATAGCTCTCACCAACTCAACCCTCCCCTACATCACAAAAATTGCTGATAAAGGCTGGGTAAAAGCATCTAAAGAAAACAGAGCAATAATGCATGGCCTAAACCTTGTCAATGGGAAAGTAACATGCCCTGGCGTTGCAGATGCCTTTAATTTAAAATACCACCCTGCAGAGAGCTTAATAAATATTTGAAATGATTTAAATATGCAGGAGCAGCCCCCGCCTGTTATTTATGGTGACATGCTAAGTTTTATTTACATTGCCATTTCACCTTAGAGTTTAAGGATTTTCATGACAGAGAATTTGCCAAAAATTAAAAACTTGTAATGAGTCAATGTATTAAGTATAATACGAGAATAAATGTATGTGTGTATCCTCAAAAAAAAACAGATTAAGTATTCCAAAAAAACAATTAGTGTTCGACAGGCTGTTACAAAACCAGGTAAAATATTTTTTATACACAGTATGAAACCTTTGAATAATAGCAATTATTTAAATTACGTATCAACACTGTTCGGTCATAAATATAAAACAAAGGAGAACAGATTGAGCTACACAACATATGAAAATCGTAATTTCAGCAGTGTGTAAGAATTATAGCATATCTTTTAATGAACCGCGAAGTATTGCAGTTTATCTATTATGTCAAATACATGGTGCGAGCCTTAACAACATAGATGAGATGTTTAATATCAAAGCATACAGTACTGTGAGCAGCATAGTACAAAAAAATTCAAGGCTTAAGAAATATGATAGAAAAATTAAAACGCAGATAAAAAAAATACAAGACAGTATCAGCATGGGTCAATAAGTAGATTTGACCCCTTATCATTCATCCTTGCCGTTAGGCTATCATAATAGACAAAAGGAGACAAAAATGCTCAAGAATAAAGTTATGAAGGGGAGAAAAGCACAATTTATGAAGATTCTACTTTTGAGTTTGGGTTTGTTGTTTATTTTTTGCGCAACTGGTTATGGAGATGAAAAGCCTTCATATCTTCTTAAAAAGAATGCTTTGGGATTTAAACTGGGATGTCACTTTTTTGAAAGCAGTGATTTTACGGATTTCTGGGAAATTGATGTAGAGGATATGCATAGTTTTGCATTCGACTTGACATACGAAAGAAAGATTACTCCAACATTAGGTGTCGAGCTTTCCTTTGGCCATTTTAAATCAGAAGAAACTTTTCATAATGTAATGTTTGTTGATGATTCATCTAACATTGAAATTGAGAACTATTATTTATCACCAAGCCTGAAGTGTTATATACCAGTTACCCAAACCCTCCTTTTTTATTTTGGAGGCGGACCGGATTTATATTATACGCAGGGTGATTATGAATACAGAGCCACAGGTTTTTCCTATGATGCTGGTGACAATTTTGTTACTTTTGGCCTGCATGGGCTTACTGGTATTGAATGGTATTTCTATAAATATCCGACAATAAACGGCTGTTATGATGCCCCTGTGAGTCTGGTGCTTGAGTATAAATATTCTTGGGTTGAAATCAATAATGCAGATAAAAAGATAATTGATGATTTAAATGACGCATTCGGTTTAAATTTGCCTAAGAATGATCTTGATGTTGGAAGTCATATAGCATTTATAGGTATTAGATGGCATTTT
>JASFBI010000147.1 GCA_030149595.1 Desulfobacterales bacterium | reverse complement strand
GTTCATAACCTGTTTTTTCAAGTAAAAACAATTATTTTGGATACAACTATCCATTAATGTTTAAAAGCTGTACCCCATGGAAAAATGCCACCTGTCAGGTGCCTCTTCAACCCTTCTATCAAGTTTATACCCCCACATAATTCCAACAGGTCCTATGGGAGTTATGTATCTTAATCCCAGTCCTGAAGAAGAACGGAGTTCTCCTTCTCCTTCTTCAATCTCATTACTCAAACAGGATAGTTTTCCTGCATCGTAAAAAATAGTTAATTCAACATTATATCCCAAATAAATTCTTCCTTCAACACTTGCCTGACCTGAAAACCTGCCTCCTGCTGCATCCCCTGATTCATTATATTCAAACATGTTCTCTTTATACCCGCGTATATCACCTGACCCACCTAAAAAAAAGAGCTCATCATCAGGAACCCTGTCAATTGCCCCATAGGAATCCACATAACCAGCCCGTATGATACCAGCCAGTATTATCCTTTCTGATAATTTTAAAAAATATCTCCCATCAAAACGATATTTGATAAAATCATCAAGAGAGTTATCAAGCCCTTTTGAAAATTTTGTTGTAAAGAAAAGATATGTCCCTTTCCTGGGTCTTATAAAAGAGTCTCTGGTATCATAACCTATTAGAGGTGCAACCGTAATAACCCTGCGCTTTTCATATAAAACAGCATCATCCATATTTTCATAAACATCATCTCTTTTATATGTATCTTTTTGTTTAAATCCAAAATCCATTCCTGCAGTAATTTTTTTTTCGGATTTTAATCTGAAACCAAGAGACACTCCATGCTCATGGATACCAAAACTCTGATTAAACTCTTCTTTCTTTTCTAAAAATAAGTTCAGATCAGCAGAAAGATTTGAAACAAATAATCCAGGGTTTTTAAATTCTAATTCACCTTTATACCCAATCTGGCTAATTTCTGAAGCAATTTTAAAATCTTTGCCTGTACTTAAAAAATTATGATCTCCTGCTGATGTTTCTAAAAATAGCCCCCTGTTAGATTCAAAACCACTTCCAAATTGCAAAAAACAGGCTTTCTTCTCTTCAACATGAACAAAAACAGTGATGGTCTCCTTTTGTTCTTTTAACCCAATGGTTTTGAATCTGACCGAGTTAAATAACCCAAGATTACGAATATTTTTTTGTCCTCTAAACATTTTTATCAGTGAAAACGGTTCTCCCTCTTTTATACCTATGGAATCAGACAGTGTTTTTTCCTTTGTTCGAAAATTACCGGAATAATAGACTTTACCCATTTTAACAAATGGACCTTGATCTATTTTATAAACAAGGTGAGCACTTGCACCTTTATTATCCATTGTGATATTACAGGAAACTTTAACATGGGGATATCCTTTTTCTGATATAATGGCAGATAATGTATTTTCATCACTTTTTATCATATATTTTTGTAATGGTTTTCCAATTTTATGATGAAGTTCTTCTCCTATTTTCCCCCCAAACTTTTTTATATCTCCACATATTTTAATTGATTTTATAAGTACCTGAGAGCCCTCACTAATATTTACAACAAGCTTTACTTTAAGTCTGTTCTTATCCCAATATTCTTTTTTCCAAATATTTACATCACATAATCCGTTTTTTAAGTATAGTGACTTTATAGCATAAATATCTTCATCTATTAAATCAGGATTATATGCCCATACCCCTGAAAATACTTCTTCCTTAGAAAGTATCTGTTCCTTTATTTTTTTTTCTGTAAATATCTTGTTTCCTAAAATCTCTATACCGCTGATTATTGAAAGGGGACCTTCTACGATTTCAAATACAAGCTTCTTCTCTTTATAATTTTTAAAATCACTCAAAAACTCCCTGGTTCTTATTTTTATTCCAAGATAACCTGCCTCCCGATATTTTTTTTGAATATTTTTTATACTTTTGAATATACCTGATTTATGTAAATTTCCCACAGTTTTTAAAACAAGCTCTTTTTCTATCTTTCTATCTTTAAATTTTTCATTACCTTTAAATTCAATTATATATCGAGGCCCCTCCTTTATATAAACATCAATCTCAACTGTTTTTCCCCCTGCCTTTTTTTTAAATTTATAGTCAATCTCTACTTCATAGAATTTTTTCTTCAGGTAAAGCTGCTGGAGTTTTTTAATATCTTTTTTAAAATTATTTTCTATAAATCTACCGGCAGATCCAGTATATCTCAATATGTGAAAAATTTTTATTTTCAAACGAAAATCACTAAAATAACAATTACCATGAAAATTTAAATTTTTAAGCTTTTCATATTGCCCCTTTTTTATGTTTACAAAAACAGTATAATTTTCACTAAGAGGATCTTGATCCCAATCAATTTCTACATATGGTGAATAAAAACCTTCCTTTTTGTAAAAATTTTCAATAAGAACGGTCTGTTCTTCAATTTTTTTTTTAAAAAACACATCTCCCACATAAACAGACATTATCTTTAATATATCTTTTTCAAAAAAAGGGGCACATCCTGAGATATTAATATTTTGGATATATTTAAACGGAGTTAAATAGAACTTAAGTTTTATTTTATGTGATTTTTCTTCAATTTTTACATCTACTTCACTAAATTTATTGCATAATTTAAGACTGTCAAGTGATTCCTTCAGCTGTTTTTTATTAAACACTCTATTTTTTTTAATTACAATAAGGTCTGTTGCCATTTTCAGATAAACAGATGCATCCTCAGCACTTTTTTTTATATATATATCAATATCACTTACAACACAGCCTTCTTTCTGAATATTTTTTAATGGTTTTATATCATTTGAAACTGCTCTGCATAATGCTACAGTACAAAAAAAACAAAAGATAAAAGAAATTATAAAAAAAAATTGCGGATATAGTTTTGCTTTCACTTATCTGAATTCCAGTTTAAATAACATCTGGCACCCAAAATCACCTTTAGTGTCCTGGTAGCCGTTTAAATAAAAATTTTCAAGTAACCTGTATTCAGATATACCCCTCTGAATATTTTCACCTTCTTCATATTCCAATTCGTATTTCATGGTTAACCGTCTCGTTATCTCTTCTCCGATTGTAACTTTGATATTATCAGAAGTTGTTTCCCCTTCTGATCCCTCAACCTCAAGTTCAAAAATATCAAGGCCGGTGGTTTTTCTTATATCATCTCCAAAAGTAGCCCCAATCATTTCCGCCACCATTTGTGCTGTTGATAAATTAGTTCCCCCTTCTCCATTAATGAGCTCACGATTTGTCTTTCCAAACATAATAAGAGACAAAATATCATTCGTTTCCTCATATGGCTCTGATTTCATTATAAAAGACAACTCTTCAGGTGTTCCTGAGATATTAAGATTAATTATCCAGTCTCTTATTTCAGCCTGGCTTTCAATATCGATTTCAGGTTTAATTTTATATGGATTGATAAAATCAACAACTCCTTTATTTATAATAAACTTTTTTTGTTGACAATAGACTTCACCATCTAATACACTGGCCCTGCCAATTATCATAGGATTATCAATAGATCCTTTCAAATTTAAAGCAGGTTCAATTTCCATAGATGCCAGATTATTTTCAATAATAAAAGTACCCCTCGTTAAAATATCTATATCAAAATCCATATTTTTTAAGAAACCCTGATTCATCTCTTTTGTAAGCGGTGCTTCACTCCGGCGTCTACTTAAACTTTTTTCCAAAGCCATTTTAAATGGATTTAAGTCAATATCTTTATAATAAATACCCTCAATCAAAACAATTTTTCCCTCAACAAGTGATTTTTTATCTGTTCCTGAAAATTTTATTTCAGAATTTACAACTACATCTAATGTGTCTGGTATTTTTATTGGAAGCAACTTGGCTTTAAACAATATATCAACAGTAACCGGTAATAAATTTTCATAATCTATCAGCCCTTCTATATTAAATTTTCCAGAATCAAAAAATCCGGTAAAACTTTTTATCTCAATTTTTTCAGGAGCAATATCAATTTGTCCGTTTAATTTATGAATTTTTTGATAAATCCCAGGAACAGTAAACTGAATATCCTCTAAATTGATGAGACCTTGAACATCAGGTTTTTTTAATGTACCTGTTACTGCTGCATTTAAATTAAGACTACCAGCCATATCATTTAAATCATCTGAAAAAACCGATATTATTTGAAGGGGGATTTTACCTTTCCCATTTAAATCTATGGCCCCATTAATATTTCCTGTTCCTGAAATATTGAGACTGCCTTCCTCTAACAGTTTTAAAAAAAACTCTGAAATAGTAAAATTCCCATTTTTATAACGGCCAATAATTTTTTTTGAATTTATGATAGTGCTGTTTTTAAACCCCAGATTAAAATCTGTTATTTCTGCATCTCCCTGTATTTTGTCTATCTCTCCAAAGTTTCCTTTTGCTTTTATTCTTCCTGTAATATTCCCATTTAAATCTGCCTTGTCAGCTATTTTAAAATAAGGTACAAACGATGTATTATCAAAAAGAACAGAGGCTTCAAAATCCTTGTTATCTAAATGATAGCTGCTATCTATATCAAAATTCAGTTTTCCTGAAAGTTTTGCCACTTGATCTTTTAATGTCAGGTTAATATGAAAATCTTCAAGAGGTTTTTCACTTACAAGAAGTTTTTTAAAATCAATTTTAGCTTCAAGCTGAGGATTATCAAATGTACCTTTCCCTGAAACATTAAGCTGTAACAAGCCTTTGATAACACCCTGTTTTTTAATTTCAGCAATTGAGTCAAGGGAAATATCTTCTGAAAAAAGCTCTATTTCATATTTTTTATCAAATGAAACAACACCAGACCCTGTTAATGTTTCTCCTTTTTGAATTTCAATATAAAATGGATTTATTTGAATTTCCTGTTTTGAAAAAGTTATGGGAATATTTATATGATCTATTTTTTGCCCCTCTAAAAAAAGACCCTTTATATCTAAATCCAAATCACCTTGCAGATTTTTTTTTGTGCCTTTGATATTTCCAGTCAGAGAAACAACACCATCATATTTTTCAATAAAATTTTTTATATATAATTTATCTCCTCTGATATTTAATTTGAATTCTGGATTTTCAACAGGTTTTAAGGAGTTTGGTGCAAACAGGGTTAGAAAACCATCCATAAAAAGCTCAGACTTTTTATTTTTCAGATGTATTTTTTTCAGGATAAATCCATTATCTTCCATTTTAGCATCTATATTAATATTTCCTAAATAAATATCTGAAATTAAAAGTTTTTCACCGCTTGCTGAAATATAACCATCAATATTTCCCTGCTCACTTGAAATATCAGCATCAATTAATAATTTACCGAACATGTTGTCTATTCCAAAAGAGGATAGAGGCTTTTCAATATGGGGTGTAAAAATGTCTAATTCCCCATGGAAATCTTTCGTTACTGTATGGAATAATCCTTTAAAATGTAGAGTTGTATCTTCTGCTGTCATCTCTGTTTCAGATATGTTTATTAAGCCTTTTCTAATATCTGCTTCACCTTTAAAATCGATGTTTAAAGGCTTTTTTAGAGCATTTATATTAAATTTATCTACTTTAAAACTACCTTTTAATGATGCTGTCATCTTTGAAGGTGAAATACCTTTGCCTTTAACCAATGCATTCAGGCTAACAGCTCCGTTTAATTTTTCCCAATCAATATTTAACTTTG
>JASFBI010000146.1 GCA_030149595.1 Desulfobacterales bacterium | reverse complement strand
CAGAAATAGATTCTGCCCCTACTCCAATTCACGCTGAACCAAAAAAAGAAAAGGGGTCAAACCTTGAATTGTGAATTAACTTGTGGAATTTTTGGCTTGGCCACAACAAAAAAATGAAAGTTCAATGATTATAGTTGCTTGAACGAACTTTCATATAAAAGATAAACCTGTAACAATTAGGATCCATATGGGTAGCAATATGAAAAATAACAAACTGAATATTCTTTTTCCTTCCTTTATCCTGATTTTTCTTGCCGGAAGTTTTTTCCCTGTTTTTCAAAAAATGTCTATAAGGTGGGATAGTGGTGATAACAGTTATTGCTATCTAATCATTCCGCTTTTTATTTATCTTTGCTGGGATAGAAAAGAGAGTTTTAAATTTAGCGAATTTTCCTGGAGCTTTTTGGGGATAATCCCACTGCTGCTATCTGCTGCTCTTATTATAACAGGTGAATTAGGTTCCGTTGAAACCATGCTTTATACAGGCCTTTTTGGATGTATTGTAAGCATTATTCTAGTTTTATATGGAAAACGTATTTATCATCTAATTTTCCCGATATTCCTTTTGTGTTTTATGGTTCCGATACCTCCATTTATAAATAAAATACTCACTTTTAAACTAAGAGTAACAGCAAGTGTGATCTCCACTAAACTGCTTCAGTTTACCGGAGTTTCTGTACTAAGAGAGGGAAATATTCTTGACTTGGGTATTAGCAAACTACAGGTTGTTGATGCATGCAGCGGTTTAAGGTATCTGATATCTATGCTGCTTACAGCTATTCTTGTAGGATATTTTTTTAATAAAGTAAGGTGGCACAGGTTTTTTTTAATTGCTCTGGTTATTCCACTTTCTGTTTTTGTAAATAGCTTCAGAATATTTGCAACAGGTCTGCTTACTGTAAATGGCTATCAGAAATTTGCCCAGGATTTTTACCATGATTTTTCCGGCTGGCTCGTTTTTATGATTGCAGGGGGCATACTGACTGGAGTCTCTTTTGCTTTAAAGCAGTTTGAAAAGAATACATCTACATTTTTTTTAAAAGTTGATGATGGTGGAAAGCCTGTTAAATTAGTAAAACCAATTGTTTTGACAACTGTTTTTTGTGGTTTGTTTGTAATTACAGGATTTACCATAAATAATACTTCTGATTCCATGATTCAACCAAACCGTATTGCTTTTGAAAAATTTCCGATGAAGATTGCAGGATGGTATGGGAAAAAAAGTTATCTTTCAAAAGAGATTTTAAATTCTCTTTGGGCAGATGATTATATTCAGGCTTCATATCAAAAGAGAGGTGTTGAAAATATTGTTACTCTCTTTGTACCCTATTATAAATATCAGGGTACAAGACATACAGCACATGCACCCCAGTCATGTTTGCTTGGCGGAGGATGGGGGATTATTTCTTCTAATGACAGATTTGTGAAAGTTAATGAAAAGCAGAAGATAAAAATAAAATGTATGCTGATGGTTAAAGGGGATGTAAAGCTGCTTAGTTCATATTTCTTTTTCCAGCGCGGCCGAGTAATTACCAGCCCATGGCTAAACAAATATTATATGATGGCTGATGCAATAACCAAAAAAAGGACAGATGGAGCACTTGTCAGAATAGAGATGATTATTCCTCCTGGACAGTCACAAGATAATGCTTACAGGGTAATGGAAGGCTTTTTGGGAGATATTTGGGGAGTGCTGGGGGATTATGTTCCCCTTTGATTTATTTAATATATAAACTGGAAAGCTGTTTCCTGTTCATAACAGCATATAAAAAATTATGATTCAACAACAGGTCTATGTAATTAATACCATCAGGATATTTTTGGATGGTCTTTCTTTGATTTCCGCTGGATACGTAGCATATTACTTAACATATTCAAATGCTAACGATATCTTAACCATGAGTACAAACATTTTTTCAGGCTCAGTTCTACTGGTTTTGTTTATCAATAATTATGTAATGGGAAAGGCTGGACTGTACAGCGACCGTCGCTCAAAGTCTCTTTTAAATCTATACTGGTCCATTACCAAATGTATTTCCATTGACTTTACAATTCTTATGGCAGGACGTTTTGTTCTGAACTTATCCGAGCAGTACCGCATTTTCTTTATATATTTTTATCTGTTAAGTCTGCTTATACTTTTATTGGAAAGAAGTATTATCTATTTTTATGCCAGCAGCATGGCTCTAAACAGTTTTAATCTACGAAAAATTCTTGTGGTCGGCAATATGGAAAGGGGACGACTTGTAACCAGTATGCTTGAGAAACAACTAAGCTGGGGGCATGAAGTTATTGGCAGGCTGGCTGTTAACAATCAGGATATGGAAAATGGAAATACACTGGGAACTATTGACCAACTGCCTGAGATTTTGCGTAAATTCACAATTGATGAAGTACTCTTTACCCTGGACGGAGACAGATCTGTTAATCTGCATCCCTGCCTTGATATATGCAAAAAAATGGGAATTACTGCCAGAATTCTGCCTGCTCTATGGCAGCCAGGACAACATATTTTTTCAGTTGAAATTTGCCAGGAAGTTCCTTTTTTTATAATGCAAACAGTTAATTTTAACGCAACGGGTCTGCTTTACAAAAGGATGCTTGATCTAATCGGGAGTACGGTCGGCATGATTATACTTGTTCTTATTTACCCGTTTGTGGCTCTGAGTATTAAATTTAATTCTTCAGGAACTGTATTTTTTAAACAAAAAAGAATAGGGAAAAACGGCAGGTTATTTAATCTTTACAAATTCAGAACCATATATATGGATGCTGAACAGCAAAAGCATAAGCTAATGGAAAAAAACGAGATGAACGGGGCAATGTTTAAACTGCAGAAAGATCCCAGAATTACAAAAACTGGCCGGTGGCTGCGTAATTTATCCATAGATGAGATACCTCAATTTTTTAATGTGCTAAAGGGCGAGATGAGCCTCGTTGGCACTCGTCCGCCGACTGTAGATGAAGTTGCGCATTATCAGCCTGAGCATTTGAAAAGAATCTGTGCAAAACCAGGTATAACAGGTCTATGGCAGGTCTCAGGGAGAAATAAAATTAAAGACTTCGAAAAAATTGTAGAGCTTGACTGCCAGTATTTGGATCACTGGCGGTTTTTCGATGATATTAAACTCCTTTTTAAAACACTATGGGTTGTCATGCAGAGAAAAGGGGCTTTTTAAGTTTTACTAACTATAAATTATAAGGGGAAGACAATGCAGATCTGCAAAATAAAAAACAGAGTTGCTATCCTGATTATTTTAACAGCTGTTTTGTTTCTTGCAGCATGTGGAAGTCCTGAAGAGAAGAAAATGAAATTTTTCAATAAAGGACAGACACTTTTTGAAAAAAAGGATTATGTGAAGGCCACATTAGAATTTAAAAATGCCATTCAGATTGATCCCAAATTTTCAAATGCTTATTATATGCTGGGAATGACAGAAATCAAAAATAAAAATCATAAAACAGCTTTTGGCTTTTTTTCAAAAGCTGTTGAACTTGATCCAGAAAATATGGATGCACAGATACAGATTGGAAAACTTTTTATTGGAGCAAGGGCATATAAGAGAGCCAAAAAAAAGGTAACGTTTATTTTAAAAGCTGAGCCTGAAAATCAGGAAGGTCTTTTATTAAAAGCTGCTATTTTGCTTAATGAAAAAAAAAGAGCAGAAGCAAAAAGCACTTTGGAAAAGCTCTTTAAAACAGGCATGACAAAACCGGATGTATATTTTATGCTTGCATCTGTTCAGGCAGTAAATAAAGATATTAATGCTGCAGTAGATACAATCAAAAAAGGGATTAAGGCAAATCCCAAGTCAATTCCCCTCCATATTATTCTAACCAGGCTGTATATAAAAAATAAGCAGACTGAAGATGTTGTGCTGATTTTAAACAAAATAATAAAACTTGAGCCTGATAAAGCCAGACATAAATTTACACTGGCAAATTTTTACTGGAATTTTGACCAGCAGAAAAAGGCTGCTGCCATGCTGCAGAAGTTTGTGGAATCCGATAAAACTATTGAAGACAACTGGGCAGAACTTGTAAAATTTTATATATCAAAAAAAGAGATTGAAAAGGCTGAAAAAGCTTTAAAACAAGGCATCAAAAATATTCCTGCAAGTTACAAACTCAGATTTATGCAAAGCGAATTATACGTTCAACAAAAAAAACCTGATTTTGCCATTAATATACTTAAGGAGTGTTTAAGCCTTGACATGGATCCTGCTGCCCCCGGCATTTTGAAAACAAAAAATGCCCTTTCAAAGGTCTACCTGTTAAAAAAAGAGCTTGAAATATCAGAAAAATATGTAAATGAAGTATTAAAAGCAGATAGTAAAAATCTGGATGCTCATTTTACCAGGGGAAAAATTTTTCTTGTTAAAGGAGACGGTCTTAATGCTATTTCCGAATTTCGAATCTTAGTATCAGAAAAACCGGAAAATATCACAGGTTACCTCGGTCTTTCTGATGCTCATTTTCTAAACAGAGAAAAAGAGCTTGCTATTGACACTTTGCGCAATGCTCTGTCTGTTAACCCCAAATCAAGAGAAGTGATAGCAGCACTTGCGCGTATCCTTATTATAGGCAAAGATTATAAGGGTGCTAAAGAAAATCTGAAAAAGATAATAGATTATTATCCTGATGATATCAGAGCAAAAATGACTCTTGGAGATCTTTTTGCGAAAACAAAGGAGTTTGACAAGGCCAAAGAGCTATATAGCCAAATAATAGAAAAAAACCCAAAAAATACTGCTGGTTATTTAAGACTTGCCAAACTATATGGTGCAAAAAAGGATCTGACAAAAGCAGTTTCTACCCTGGAACAGGGATATGAAAAAAACCAAAACTCTGCTTCTCTTCTATCTGCAATAATCAGGCTTTATCTTTTTCAAAAAAAGTATGACAAAGCTATAGCAGTCTGTAAAAAAAGAATAAAGGAGAAAGCTGATGATGCATTTTCCTTTAATATGTTAGGTCAGATTTACTCTGCACAAAAAAAATATATCAATGCTGAAGCCTCTTTTCAAAGAGCCATAGAAATTTTGCCCATGTGGCCGGTTCCGCATAATAGTCTGGCAAACCTTTATATAATGGAGGGAAGAAAAGATAAAGCTGTTGCCAGATTAGAATCAGCATTAAAGGTCAACCCAAATAATCCTGCGGCATATCTGTCCCTTGGGCTGATTTATGATAAAACAGGTGAATATGAAAAGACAGTTAAGACTTATGAAAAAGCCATTGAAGTAAATCCAAAAATGTGGCCGGCTCTTAATAATCTTGCATTTTTAATAAGTGAACATTATAAAACCATGGGGGATCTTGAAAAAGCCCTCAAATTAGCAAAAAGTGCACAAAAAATAAAGCCTGATGAAGCTATGATACACGATACTCTCGGCTGGATATATTTAAAAATGGGAAACCTTAAGGAAGCACTGAGGTTTACACAATATGCCATTGATGCAGCACCTGATAATCCAGTGCTGGCATATCATATGGGTATTATTTTACATAAGAGCGGCCGCATCAATGAAGCTGTTGAAATGCTTGAAAAAGCTCTTGTAAAAAAACGGGATTTTGAAGGAAAAGATAAAGCTGTTAAACTGTTAAACAGATTAAAAGGATAATAATGAAAATATTTAAGCTCTTATTGCTGCTTT
>JASFBI010000145.1 GCA_030149595.1 Desulfobacterales bacterium | reverse complement strand
TGATTTAAACATATTCTCCCTGATATCACCATAATTAAATAAAATAAGGGAACAACATGGAAATTCCTATACTTTCAAGTTATTTTGTTCCCGTTTTCAAGGTATCTGTGGAAATATAACAAGTCTTTTAATATTTCTGTTTTTTTTTTTGAGAAGTTATCATGCCTTTTATTTATTGAGTAAATTTCTTGTAATCTACTGCTTTAATCTTGACACTTTGCCTGATTTTGACTATTAATATACATTTTTTAGAAGCAGATATTCATTTAATTACAACTGTATTTAAAATATCTTGAAAAGTAATTGTATGCATTGACCACTTCTAAAATTCTAAAAGTTTGTTACGCCATTGACAAGCTGTTACAGAATAAAAAAATCTTGAAGTTCAAGGCGAAAAATTATCATGGCTATTCGCATCGACCACAACAAAAAAAATGAAATTTCAATGATTCTAATCGTTTGAACGGAGTTTCATATAAAAGGAAATATCACATAATGCAAACTCAAGGACTCACTCCAATAGGTTTATGGGAGCCTGATTCCATAAGTCCTGCTTTTTCCATGCAGGAGATTTCTCAAATTATAAACAAAATCCGTGAGCCTGTTCATATAATTTGTAAAGGTCCCGGCACCCAGTTGGGACTTGCCCGGAAAGGATCTGTTTATCCCCTTAAAGATGGTGTAAAATCTGCTTATTATCTTATGGCTTCTCTTCCGGCTTTATATCCTGAATGGTTGGGTGACCGATCTTTTCAAGAGGTTCATTCGCTTCGGTTTCCCTATATTGCAGGTGCTATGTTCCGTGGCATTGCATCTGTCTCAATGGTTACTGCCATGGCAAAAGCAGGTATGATAGGTTTTTTTGGTGCAGCCGGACTTTCTTTAGATGCTGTTGAAAAAGCTGTTTTTGAAATTTTGTCTCTAACTGGCAATACAGGTCTTTCATGGGGAAGCAATCTGATCTATTCTCCTTTGGAACCGGCTCTTGAAGATGCCCTTGTTGATATGTATCTAAAGCATGGTGTGCAAAGAATTTCTGCTGCTGCATTTATGAGACTTTCAAAAAGTATTGTAAAATATTCTTCAACCGGATTAAAAACTGATTCAGCCGGACAAATACATAGAAAAAATTATATTTTTGCCAAAATTTCCAGACCTGAAACAGCCGCTCTTTTTATGGAACCTGCACCCCAAAACATACTTGATTTTCTTGTAGATCATGGACAGCTTACAAAAAAAGAAGCTCAACTGGCATTACATGTTCCAGTGGCAGAAGATATTACAGTAGAGGCTGATTCAGGAGGGCATACAGACAACAGACCGCTTTCTGCTCTGTTTCCTGTAATACTTGGCCTGAGAAATAAAATTATGGAAAAACACAATTACAGCCGGCTAATAAGAGTAGGTGCAGCAGGCGGCCTGGGAACTCCATCTGCTGTTGCATCTGCATTTTCAATGGGTGCAGCATATGTACTGACCGGTTCTATTAACCAGTCATGTATGGAATCAGGCCTTTCAATGGAAGGCAGGAAAATGCTGGCAAAAGCAGGGGTTGCAGATGTAACTATGGCTCCTGCAGCAGATATGTTTGAGCTTGGAGTAAAGGTACAGGTATTAAAACGTGGTACTATGTTTAGTAATCGTGCTGCAATGCTTTATAACATATACTCTTCCTGCAAGTCTATGGATGATATTCCCTTTACTGTTAGAGAAAAAATGGAAAAAGATATCTTTAGAGCACCACTTGAAACAATATGGGAAAATACTGTTAATTATTTTACAGTAAAAAATCCAAAAGAGCTTGAAAAAGCATATAAAAACCCAAAATACAAGATGTCTCTTATTTTTCGCTGGTACCTGGGAAATAGTGCAGGATGGGCAATAGAAGGAGACTTAGAAAGATGTATTGATTATCAGATTTGCTGCGGCCCTTCCATGGGAGCTTTTAACTCATGGACAAATGGCTCGTTTCTTGAAAAACCTGAAAATCGTGAAGTTGCTAATATAGCTCTTAATCTACTGGAGGGAGCTGCAGTTATAACGCGTGCTCAACAGCTTAGAAGCTATGGTCTACCTGTTTTGAGCAGAGCTTTTGATTTTAGACCCAGACATGATACTCTTTCTGACTTAAAATAACAAACAACGGATTATAATATGTATTTTGAACCTATTGCCATTATTGGAGAGGCATGTGTTTTCCCTGGTGCTTTAACTCCTGAAAAACTTTGGAATAATATATATGAAGGAAAAGATCTTCTGTCAAGAGTTCCCCATGGATACTGGCGGACAGATCCGGCATATGTATTGACTGACTCTATCAAGAGTTCTTATGATCTTACATGGACAGATAAAGGAGGCTATATACAGGGTTTTGATGAGGTGTTTAACCCTGATGGCTTTGCTGTTTCCAAAAATGAGATCCTTAAATATGATCCCCTTGTACACTGGTTGCTCCATACAGGGAGAGATGCTCTTTTAGATGCCGGTTATTACGAAAACAGCAAAATAAAAAAAGGTGCTGTTTTTGGTAATTTATCCTTTCCTTCTCATTTAATGCAAATGTTTTCGGAATCTGTATGGATGGATTTTCAGGGGCATGATTTTTTACAGGGCAGAGCAAGAGAACTTGCAAAAGTATTTAAACCTGATCCTGTAAACAGATTTATGTCGGGTCTTCCTGCCCATATAATGGCCAGATCTCTTAATCTTAAAGCAGGTGCATTTGCAATAGATGCAGCATGTGCATCATCCTTATACTCCATTAAGATTGCATGTGATTATCTTCAGTCTAAAAAAGCTGATTTAATGCTTGCTGGAGGTGTAAACAGATCAGATGATCTTCTCCTGCATATTGGTTTTTGTACTCTTTATGCCATGAGTATTACAGGCCAAAGTCGTCCGTTTCATAAAAATGCTGATGGTTTGGTGACTGCGGAAGGTTCTGGGTTTGTTGTTTTAAAAAGGCTCCAGGATGCTGTTTCAGATAAAGATGATATAAAAGGTGTTATCAGGGGAGTCGGGCTTTCAAATGATGGAAAGGGAGACGGACTTTTAGTTCCTTTTTCCCCGGGGCAGGTAAATGCATTAAAAAACGCCTATAAAATGTCCGGATTATCACCTGAAGATATCTCTCTTATTGAGTGTCACGCTACAGGTACACCTGTGGGAGATGACATAGAACTTGAAAGCATGGCAAAGGTTTTTTCAGGGTTAAAAGATATTCCCATAGGAACTATAAAATCAAATATAGGTCATCCCATTACAGCTTCTGGTGCTGCCGGCCTTATAAAAGTTCTGGGGGCCATGAAGCATGGTGTGCGTCCTCCCACTCTTCATGTTGAAAAGCCCAACGAGAAAATAGAAGGATCTTCTTTCAGGCTGCTGGTTGAATCAGAGCCGTGGAAATGCACAGGTATCCGCCGGGCAGCAATTAGTAATTTTGGTTTTGGAGGTAATAATGCCCATCTTATTTTAGAGGAGTGGACAGGCAGCAGTCATAAAAAAGTATCTGTCAGCCATAATCTGATAGATGATGATATCGCGATAGTTGGTATTGGTATGACAGTGGCAAACACCAGTAAAGTACAGGATTTTGTAAAAGCTCTTTTTTCTGGGAAAACCTGCTTGCGGGAAAACCAAGACGGGGTTTTATGCGGGTATGCTGACCCGTTTGAGCTGCCTCTTTTGGGACTGAACTTTTTCCCTGCAGCTTTGGACCAGACCCTTCCACAGCAGCTTGTTTTATTGAAAACAGCCATGGAAGCTATATCAGATGCGAAAGAGATACCAAATGATCGTACAGGGGTTTTTGCCGGCATGGGATGTGATACTGAAATCACACGTTCAGGGCTTTGCTGGAGGCTTAAGCACTGGACACGCTCATGGATGGGTGAACATACTTTAGATAGTCTGTCTGACTGGATTGTAAAAACCAAAGATCATATAGGCTCTAAAAGAGAAGCCCCTTCAGTCTTAGGTGCCATGGCAAATATTGTTGCAAACCGTATTGGCAGCCAGTTTGATTTCAAATGCCCTGGATATGCTGTTTCAGCTGAAGAACTCTCAGGAATAAGATGCCTTGAGCTGGGAGTTACTGCTCTTTTAAAAAACGAGATGGATGCTGTTGTGGTCGGTGCTGTGGATATGAGTTGTGAACCTGTTCACATTGAAGCTTCTAAAAAAGTGCTTGACAAAAAAAAGCATATCCCAGGCGATGGAGCAGCAGTATTTGTTTTAAAACGTTTTAAAGATGCTTTAAAAGATAATAATAAAATTTATGCTGTTATATCAGATGAAAAAATAACAGACTCTACGATAAAATTTGGTTTTAGTAAGTCAGAGGTCTGTCTGACACCAAGATTTGGACATTCCCATGCTGCATCAGGTCTTTTGCATGTGGCAGCAGCAGCTCTTTCGTGTTATTATCAGAAAATACCTTCAGAAGATAACAAAAAAGCAGTTCCCTGGATAGTACCTGATGAGTTAAGAAGTGCAAAAATCAGTATAAATGCACTTGGTGGTGAATCATCATCGGTTTTTTTAAAAGAATCTGGTGAGAAAAAAGCACCGGCTTTTTTAATGGAACCTTTGCCTGAAATCCATTTCTATTCAGGATTAAACAAAAAAGAAGTCCTTTTAAATCTGAAAAATTCAAATGAATCAAAAAAAGGTCCTGCTGTACTGGCAATTATAGCAAAAGGGAAAGAGGAATTTTTAAAATTATCAAAAGTTGCAACCCATCTGCTTTTAAATGAAAAAGCAGACCGGTTTGAGATTGTTAATGGGATCTATTATTGTGAAAAACCCCGCAAAGGCGAACTTGCATTTGTTTTTACAGGTTATGCCGGAGTATACTCTGGGATGGGCAGGGAGCTGTTTTACGCTTTTCCTGAAATAACAGATGAAATTCTTGAAAGTGTCTCTTTATTAAGAAACAGATCTAAAGGGGAAAATAGTAAATACCAGTCTCCCGCTGATATGCTATGGCAAGGGTCTTTTTTATCACAGATTCATGGGCAAATTTCCCGTAAATATTTTAAACTGGCACCTGATGCTGTTATTGGTTTTTCTTCTGGTGAATCAAATTCTCTTTTTGCCATGTCTGCCTGGAGAGATATGGGGAAAATGGCAGCTGAATTTGATAAAATGGGAGTTTTTACAAATAAACTTTCCGGAAGCTTCGATATTATAAAAGAAGCATGGAAAAGCAGGGGTATAGATAAAGTTAGCTGGCTTAATATAGGTCTGCTTGCACCTTTGAATGAAGTGCTGTCAGCTCTTAGGCATGAGCCCTTGGCCCATCTGCTTATTATAAATGCACCAGGAGATATGGTAATAGGCGGAGATGCAGATGCCTGCAACCGTATTGCAGAAAAAACAGGCAGGCAAAGATCATATCCTGTACCTTACCATATGGCGAGCCACTGTCCTGAACTAAAACTGTATAAAGAGCAGTGGATAAAGCTTCATAAAAGAAAAACCTTTAAAGTTCCGGGAGTACGTTTTTATACAGGATCTACAGGCAGTTATTACTATCCTGATGAGGATCTTGCAGCAAATGCTATTTTTGATATGGCATGCCATACCCTTGATTTTCCAAAGATGATAAAAAATGCATGGAATGACGGTGTAAGAGTTTTCATAGAGCATGGTCCAGGAAATAGTTGTAC
>JASFBI010000144.1 GCA_030149595.1 Desulfobacterales bacterium | reverse complement strand
TATGATTTCTGTTCATAATTATAAAATATCATTTTTACAGTTGAATATCAACCAGATAGTTGCTCCCAACCATTTATTATCAGGCTAATTTAACCTAATAGGTTGAAAAAATACTTATTATCAAGTAAAGTTTCCTTAATAATTTTTTAACCATGGAGGGAAAAAATGTCAAGTGAAAAAAGTAAAGACTTACTTGATCAGGTTCGTGATGTAATGAGGGTTAAACATTACTCAATACACACTGAAAGAATTTATTATAATTGGATAAAAAGGTTTGTTCAATATCATAAAATGACTTCAAGAGAGGTTTTACAAAACGGAGAAGAAAAAATTGAAAAATTCCTGACTTATCTTGCTGTGGAATTACATGTTGCTCTTTCTACTCAAAATCAAGCTATGAATGCTCTTGTGTTTTTATATAAAAAAGTTCTAAAAACTCCCTTAACAGATAAAATAGATGCTGTGCGTGCATTTAAAAAGAACAATGTTCCAGTTGTATTGACTCGTGATGAAGTAAGAAAAATAATCAGTATTATGGAAAATGTACCTCAATTGATTGTAAAAATTTTATATGGCAGCGGACTCAGGGTGATGGAAGCTGTTCGGCTTCGGGTTCAGGATATTGATTATAAAATGAAGCAAATTACGGTCAGGTCAGTCAAAGGTGCAAAAGATAGAATTACAACTTTTCCCGAATCAATTATTCCTATTTTGAATAATCATTTTGCAAAGGTCAAAATACTTCATGATGGAGATTTAATTAATGGTTTTGGTCATGTTTACCTGCCTTATGCTCTTTCACATAAATACAAGAATGCTGCAAAAGAATGGAACTGGCAATATGTTTTCCCCTCCAGAAATTTGTCAAAAGATCCAAGAAGCGGTATTACCCGGCGGCATCATGTTGATCCGAGTTCGGTTAATAAAGCTATAAAAATAGCGGTTAAAAAAATCGGAATACAAAAAAAAATCAGTTCCCATACGTTTCGCCATAGTTTTGCAACTCACCTTTTGGAAAAAGGAATAGATATTCGGACTATTCAGGCATTGCTTGGTCATAAGGATGTTTCAACCACTATGGTTTACACTTATGTCCTGCAACAGGGAAGACATGGAGTGTTGAGTCCTATGGATGATCTATTTTAATCACCATTTGGCCATCATCATAATTCACAGGGAGCTGAAAATGGCAAAGAAGAAAAAAAGCATCAGAAACGTTTTGAAAAAAGGGTTCTTCGGCAGGCCAAAGCGCTTGGTTTTCAACTTGTTCCAGCTTGACTTGTAATTAATGTTACTTAAAAGAAGCATATAAATAAAATCCCTCTGATTTCCAATTTTATTGTTATTTCTAATTTTTTATTTTATCTACTACTAATATATTGAATTCTTTAAAAAAAAACTAAAAGAGGGGGTATCTGTTATGAACAATGTTTCAATTATAAAAAGCGGTAAAAAACCTTTTAAAAAGATTTATCTTTCAATTTTTCTATGGTTTTTGGGTAGAGCAATTGAGGCTGCGTCAAAAGTTGATGATGAAATTAAAAAAGAGTTTGACAGTTTTCCCAATAATTTTTTGTTTTCTTTAGGTACTCTTCCAGCTGGCCCCCATATGATTATCGAAAAAAATGAAAATGGATCTGTAAAATATTTAGGATCTAAAACTGATAATTTAGACATTAATGTAAAGTTTTTATTCAAACATACAGAAGCTTTTTTTCTTGCATTTACATTTCAGGAGAGTACACCAACAGCTAATGCCTTTGATCGTGTTATAGTAGAAGGTCCCATTCCAGAAGCATGTTCTGTTAACCGTATTTTAGCCATTGTGCAAACCTATCTGTTACCTAAACCCATTGTAAAGCTTGCCATAAAGAGATATCCACGCTGGTCACTCAAAAAGCATATTATGGGGAGCAGTATGGTATATTTACGTACAATAACAGGCTTTTAATTTTATAAAAAATAAACCCATATCTTTAAATATAAAGGAGTTTTTTTAATGGGAATATCAGAAACCTTAGAGTTTTTTTTCCCTGTAAAAATAAATTCAGGAAAAAAAGCTTTAGCACACACACCTTACGAAATAAAAGGACTTAATGCAAAAAGTCCTCTTGTTATTACCACAAAAACAGCAGACAAGAAAAAACAGATTAAAAATTTAATTTATGCTTTTAAAGATTCAGGAATTAATTTGGGAATTTATGATAAAATTTCTGATGATTCTGATATAAGCACCATTGAAGAGCTTGCAGGTATTTTTAAAGATAATGGATTTGATTCTATAATTAGTTTAGGCAGTAAGACCACAAGTAATATTGCTAAAATACTGAATATAGCTGTTTCAAAAAATAATGGAAATTTAAATAATTTTAAAGGATATGATAAAATAGACTATCCTTTGAAACCTATGATTATTATAGCTGAATCGCCTAAAACAGGAGATGCCGTATCAAACAGGGCCGCATTGGGAGATATGTTTTTTGTATCAGAATATCTTTTTCCTGATCTTGTGGTTATTGATCCTGAAATAATAAAAAAAGAGGATACAAAAACCATAATAGATACAGCTATGACAACTCTGGCCTGCTGCCTTGAATCTTTTAGAAAAGAATCAAGCAGTAACATAGCCAATGCCTGTGCCCATACAGGTATTTCTCTTGTAATGGATAATATAATACCTCTAATTAATGAATCCCTGTCTTTAAAAAATAGATATAATATTTTTGACAAAAAAAATATTAATAGCCATACAGCTCTTACCAATGCTTCTGTTATGGGAGAGTGTATTGTTTCCAATTCAAAAAACCTGCTCTCTTTAAAACTTGGAACAGAAGCAGCGAGACACTGCAATAGTTCAGAAGGAATTTGCATGGGTATAATTCTGCCTTATGTATTGGAGTTTTTATCCATAAAAAAAGAGATAAACCTTTCAAGGCTGCTTCTTCCTTTATCCGGTATTGATATTTTTTGCAGAACACCTGAGTATCAGAGATTTGATATGGCTGTTGCGAAAATAAGAGATTTGCAAAATGAGATTTTTATGATCTCAGGAGCCAAGGTACCAAGAACACTTAAAGAGGCTGATATGCCACAAAATAGTATTGATGAAATAGTCAAAGCTGTTTGTAGTGATCATTATAATAATTATAACGAAGACGAGTGTCTTTTTATATTAAAACATGCTTTTGAAGGTAAGCCTCTTAAATAATATAAAAAATAAAGCTATTTTTTTTTCAACTAATAAATAAAGGGATGCTTTTGTGGATATACCAAAATATTTTGAATTTTGTTGTCAGGTAAAAATAGTAACAGGAAAAGATGCCCTTGAAAAAATACCAGAACTGCTTTTAAAAAAAAATGTAAAAACGCCAATGATTATAACAGATAAAGGTGTTGCTGCAGCTGGTCTGGTAGATATTGTGGTAGATGCTGTTAAAAATAAAATCAGCATAGGTTTTATTACAGACATAGTTCCTCCTGACTCTGATGTAAAAATAGTAAATGAGCTTGCAGGAATGTACAGGAAAAACCAGTGCGATTCTATTATTGCCATAGGAGGAGGTTCGGTTTTAGATACAGCAAAAGGTGTGAATATATTAGTCTCTGAAAACTCAGAGAATCTTATGGATTTTACAGGAGCAGGTTCTTTAAAACATAAATTAAAACCTCTAATAGCTGTCCCAACAACAGCTGGAACAGGTTCTGAAGTTACTCTTGTTGCAGTTATAGCAGATCATAAAAAAAACAGAAAGATGCTTTTTTCATCTCCTTTTTTACTGCCTGATGCAGCTGTTATAGATTACAGAATGACCCTTGCTCTGCCCATAGCCATTACAGCTTCAACAGGTATGGACGCTTTAACCCATGCTGTTGAAGCATACATATGCCTTGGTAAAAACCCGTTAAGTGATACCTATGCAATAGAGGCTATACAACTGATTTGCAATAATCTCTTAAATGTTATAAAAAATCCCGGTGATAAAGAAGGCAGGCTTAGTCTTGCCATAGCTGCAACCCTTGCAGGAATAGCTTTTTCAAATTCAATGGTGGGAATGGCGCACACATTAGGGCACTCTGTGGGATCAGTTTGTCATGTTCCCCACGGCACATGTATGGCTATATTTTTACCATATGCTTTAGAATATAATATGCATAAAACAGAGAAGTATATTTCTGAACTTTTATTTGCAGTTGCAGGTGAAGATGTTTATGTAAAAACAGAAAAAAAAGAGCGTGCCGCAAAAACAGTTCATTATATAAGAGTTATGAACCAGGCTCTTTATGAAGCAACCGGCAAAAAACATTTTCGCTTTTTAAAAGAGGTAAAAAACCACCTCGGTAATCCTGCTGTTTTAGAAGAAAATCTTGATGATATAGCAAAAACAGCATTAAACGATGGATCTATTTTTTTTAACCCTGAAGATCTGGATTATGATGACTGCAAGATGGTATTGGAAGCTGCATGGAAGGGAGTAAAAATTAATCCAAAATTTATAAAAAAAGGATAAGAAAGATCAAAATTTTGATCTGACACAGAAACTGATGAAAAAAACAGTTTTTGTTCAGGGACTGCAAATAAAAATAACAGTAATCAGTTACTTTTATTTACTGTTACAGTGCACTGTTTTTCCACGGAGATTATAAAAAAAGCTTTTGAGTTTTTCAATACTCTAATTTATGGAGAGAGCCAATGAATAAAGGATATATGGGCAAGGTTTTACATGTTGACCTGTCAAAAAAAACTATCACTGAAGAGATAATTGACCACAAGGTTTATCAAAATCATCTATCTGGATTAGGACTTGGTGCTTAT
This sequence comes from Desulfobacterales bacterium, assembly GCA_030149595.1. Classification (GTDB taxonomy): domain Bacteria; phylum Desulfobacterota; class Desulfobacteria; order Desulfobacterales; family DAOWNP01; genus DAOWNP01. The sequence goes on along the minus strand of JASFBI010000144.1, from coordinate 862 downwards.
ATATTATACAATCAAATTCCAGAAGGGGCAGATCCCTTAGGACCTGACAACATGATTGGTTTTTTATCTGGTCTGCTTACCGGAACAGGAAGTCTTTTTACAGGAAGGTGGATGGTTGTTGGAAAATCACCTGCCACAGGGGGCTGGGGTGATGCAAACTGCGGAGGAACGTTTTCTCCTGCCATTAAAAGATGCGGATATGACGGGATTTTTTTTAAAGGAATAAGTGAAAAACCTGTATATCTTTACATAGACGATAAGGTAAAAGAGCTAAGAGATGCATCTGAAATATGGGGACAGGATGCAATAGAGACAGAAAAAATACTCAAAGATAAAGCCTCTGGGAAAAAACCTAAAGTTGCCTGTATCGGCCTTGCAGGAGAAAAACTCTCTCTTATCTCAGGCATTTCAACTGATTACGGACGAATGGCGGCAAGATCAGGTCTTGGTGCTGTAATGGGTTCAAAAAAACTTAAAGCTGTTGTTCTTGCCGGAACTAAAAGAATAGTTCCTTTTAACAGAAACGAAATTAAAAGACTCAGTAAAATTTGTGTTAAATGGGTTAATTTTCAACCCCCTTTTATTCCGGCTTTTTTAACTGCACCCCTTGGTGCTTTTATGAGATTTTTGCCTTTTACCTTAACACAAGATGGAATGTTATATAAAATAATGCTCAAAAAATGGGGTACTGTTTCCATGAATCAGATGTCCCCTGCAATGGGTGATTCTCCCATTAAAAACTGTAAAGGTTCTAATAAGGACTGGGGGATTTTCAAAAGTTTTTCAAGTAGTACCAGTGTTTTTAAAAAACGTGAAAAAACAAAATACCACTGCTTGTCATGTCCTCTTGGTTGCTGTGGAA
>JASFBI010000143.1 GCA_030149595.1 Desulfobacterales bacterium | reverse complement strand
ATAACATACATGGCAGATTTATCTGCCACAACGAAAATTGAAACTCTCATGATTATGGTCTATTGGACGGAGTTTCATATAAAAAATCATACATTTATTTAGTATCCGAACGAAAATTTAGGATATCTCTCCAAAATTCAAGTGGATATGCATACTTTAACCACAGGAATACATTAAAGTATTTTGAGGATTAGACAAACACTATAAAGCACTCTTAATTAACTTCAGCTTATTAATTTAAAACTCAATGAAAATCAAGAAAAACCTCTATATTCTTATATTTTTTACCTTAAACACTTTTATCTGTTCAGGCTGTACTACAGACAAAGAATCTTTAATCTCTGGAAAAACCATGGGGACAACTTTTCATATTAAATTAAACACCAGTTTTTTTACAGATATCTCAAAAATAGAAAAAAAAATCCAAATAAAACTCAAACAGATCAATAACTCCATGTCAATTTTCCTGCCTTCAAGCGAAATATCAAAGTTCAACTCATTTTATAAGATAAATACAAAATTTAAAATCTCACATGACTTTATGAATGTAATGAAAGCCGGTAACAAACTTTATATACTTACAAACGGTGCATGGGATGCAACCACTGACCCGATTATATCTTTATGGGGTTTTGGCAGCAAAATTTTTCAACCTCACATTCCTGATCCAGATAAAATAAAAAAAACACTGTCTAAAACAGGCTTTGAAAACATTAAAATTATTGACAAACATCACATTATCAAAAAAAAAAAGGCTTTAAGTATTAATTTTGGATCTATTACAAAGGGATATGCTGTTGATCAAATCTCTCTTTTATTAAAATCATTAAAAATAAAAAGCTTTCTAATTGAAATAGGCGGAGAAGTTTATGCACAAGGCACAAAAAAAAACAGAATGCCATGGAAAGTTGGAATAAACCTGCCATATAACAATGCTTCTTTCAACGAGGTTTACAAAACCATAAACCTTAAAAACAAAGCTCTTGCTACAAGCGGTAATTATAGAATTTTTTTTAATATCAATGGGAAAACCTATTCCCACATAATTAATCCTAAAACAGGCTGGCCGGTTTCAAATAAAATTGTCAGCGTATCAGTTACTGCTCCAAACTGCATGCTTGCCGATGGACTTGCCACAGCTATTATGGTAATGGGTTATGAAAAAGGAATTTCCCTTGTAAACAGCCTGAAAAATATTGATGCTCTGATTCTAATAATAGATGCAAACAATAATTTAAAAGAGTATTCATCTAAATATTTTTTTAAACAGTAACATAAACCATACATCTGTATTTTTTGTGTTTATATTGACATAACAGATCTATTTTTGTATCAATTATTGATACTTTATTGATACTTTATTGATACTTTTTATATGAAACTCTGCCCAACAGACCGTAATCATGAGAGTTTCAATTTTTGTTGTGGCAGATAAATTTGCCATGTATGTTATATTATTGACTCTTTAGCTAAAAATTTAAAAAGGAATTCCTATGGCAGGACTTAATAAAGTCATTTTAATTGGCAATCTCGGACGTGATCCTGAAGTAAACTACACTCCCAATGGACTTGCTGTAGCTAAGTTTAGTATTGCAACATCTTTATCATGGAAAGATAAAAATTCCGGAGAAAAAAAAGAAAAAACAGAGTGGCACAGGATTGTTGCTTTTGGTAAACTCGGTGAAATATGCGGTGAATACTTGTCAAAAGGCAAACAGATTTACGTAGAAGGCAGACTTGAAACAAGCTCATGGGAAAAAGACGGGGTTACAAGATACAATACAAATATAATAGCAAGTGACATGCAAATGCTTGGCCCGAAAAACCAGGGGTCAAGCATACCACAGGAGCAACCAGCCACACCGGAATATTCAGGCCCTCCTCTTCCTGAAGATGCTCCAGACGATGATATACCATTTTAATCAAAGAAAACAGCAGCAACTTTATCATAAAAAGATATAAGGAACTTTTCATGGTTTTATTTGTAAGAGCTATATTAGGAGCGGCATTGGCAGTAATGCTCATGCGTATTTTTCATCCTAACGCACATATAATTTATACAATTTTACTTGGCTTTTTTCTAATTGGAACAGCTTATTTTTTAAAATACAAAAAAAAACACCCGCAGAAAAAAAATAAGCCTTAAAAGATGGAGAGCAAAATCGTTTTGTCAAAAGAAATCATACTTGGCACCGCAGGACATATTGATCATGGAAAAACAAGCCTTGTTAAAGCTATTACAGGTACTGATACCGACAGGCTGAAAGAAGAGAAAAAACGCGGCATAACAATTGAACTGGGCTTTGCTTCTCTTGATCTTCCTAATGGTCAGCATATCGGCCTTATAGATGTTCCCGGCCACGAAAAATTTATTAAACATATGGTTGCAGGTGCAACAGGAATAGATTTTGTAGCTATGATTATTGCAGCAGATGAAGGAGTAATGCAGCAAACCATAGAGCATATGGAAATCTGTAGCTTACTCGATATTCAACATGGTCTTATCTGTCTGACCAAAATTGATCTTGTTGATGAAGAGTGGCTTGAGCTGGTATTAGACGATATTAAGGAATTTTCAAAAGACACTTTTTTAGAAAATGCTCCTGTTTTACCTGTATCTTCTCATACAGGTGAAGGAATACCTGAACTAATAAAAACCCTTGAAACAATAAGTGCTGTAATCCCTCCACGCTTTGCATCAACAATCTTCAGACTCCCCATAGACAGAGTTTTTACAATGAAAGGGTTTGGAACAGTAATCACCGGTTCACTGATTTCCGGTCAAATAAATGTTGGTGAAACCATAATGATATATCCTACAAAAACAACATCAAAGGTTCGAGGTATTCAGGTTCATAACAAAAACACGGACACAGCCGCATCTGGTATGAGAACTGCCATAAATTTCCAGGGACTTGAAAAAACATCAGTAAAAAGAGGCTATGTACTTGGGATACCTGAAAAGTTAAAATCAAGTTACATGCTGGATACAACATTTCATTATTTAAAAACCAATAAAAAACCAATAAAAAACAGAGCCAGAATAAGATTCCATTCAGGCACCAGCGAAACCATAGGTTATCTTATTCTTCTTGAAAAAGATGAAATTAAACCTGGCGAAACCGGCATTGTTCAAATAAGATTAGACACACCTGTAACATGTGTAAAAGATGATAAATTTGTAATAAGACGATATTCTCCTGTTCGCACCATTGGAGGAGGCAAAATATTAAATCCCATACCTGAAAAACATCAAAGATTTAAATCAGAAATTATAAATGGAATAAAAAAAATAGATGAAAATCAGATAGAAGACATAATATCTTTTCATTTAGATCAGGCAGGTTATAAGGGGTTAAACATAAAAGAGCTGATAATTATGACCAATACATCAGAAAAGCAGCTCAATAAGAGTCTGGTCAAACTCATGTCAAGTCAGTCTATAATACAGACAAGCAAAGATAATAAAATATTTATTCATAAAAATTTCATGGATAAGATTATGGATAAAGCTTTAAGTAATTTAAAAGACTATCACTCTGTTAATCCTTTAAAAGAAGGGATGTCCAAAGAGGAACTTAAGTCAAAGCTCCCAGTTGAAACAGACACTAAATTTTTTAACCTGATTTTAATCAGACTTATCAAAGAGAATAAAATTTTCCAGGACAAAAACATAGTACGCCTTGCAAAACATTCCGTTTCCCTTGCTGTTGATCAAAAAGAAGTTAAAAAAAACATATTAAAAGAACTTAAAGAATCTGGTCTTTCCCCTTTAGGCCTTGCTGCTTTATGCACAAAACTTAAAATAGAAAACAATTTGGCAAAAGATGTTCTTATGATGCTTGTTGAGCAAAAAACAATCATCAAAATCAAAGAAGACTTATGGTTTCATCATGAACCAATAGACATTCTAAAACACAATCTAATTAACTTTTTAGAAAATAATGAAGAAATTTCCACCTCTGACTTTAAAAAAATGACAGGGGTATCAAGAAAATTTGTAATTGCATTAATCGAATATTTTGATACTCAGAAAGTAACTATCAGAATTGGTGATATTCGAAGATTAAGAAATAAAATTTAAACCATAACTAAAACAGATTTAAATTCAATTTCAAAGTAAAGGAGGCAGCGATGATTGGTTTTAAAAAATATATAAATAAAAAAAATATTGTATCTGCATCTGTATTTTTCTCTATCTTATTTTTAACAGCAAGTTTACTGTTTTACTTTTTAAATATCTCCACAAATAAAACAGCAAATACAAAAAAACATACTCTGGATGAAACTGTTTTAAAAACAACTGCTTGTCAGACAGTACCTGGTATTAAATTTGTTACAGCAGTAATAAAACCAATAGAATTTGAGATAAACAACAGATTTTGGGGCTGGAGGCCAAATGATTTAATAGAATTTACAGACAATATTAATAATTTCCAGCTGGGAGTTTTAGAAGTTACCAGAAGATCAGTTGTAGCACTTGCTGAAAGAATCTCAAGAACCGGAAGTACCGCCTCTTTTGATAAAAATCTCGGAGATGCAATGAACTGGTTCATGGTAAAATCAGACAGTTTCTGGTTCCCATCTGCAGAATCTAAATATAAAACAGGAATTAAAAATCTTAATGATTATATTAAAAGGCTGTCAATATCAGATGCATCTTTTTACACCAGGACTGACAACCTTATTCCACTTTTATCCAGTTATGAGGACTTGCTTGGAAGTTGTGATGAAGATCTTATCAAACAAAAAAAAGATGGGGATAACTCAAACTCCTTTATAGCAGACAATTATTTTTATTATGCAAAGGGTGTTACCAGCTCTCTATATACAATCCTTCAAGCTATACAGATTGATTTTAAAGAGACATTAAATTCAAGACATGGAGCAAAACTTCTTGCCCATGCAATAGAATCATGCCATACAGCCTCAAATATAAATCCATGGATTATCACAGATAGTAAACTTGACGGTATACTGGCAAATCACAGAGCAAATATAGCAGCTCCTGTAAGCCATGCAAGGTTTTACATTGGAGCACTTATAAAAACTTTATCAACCTAACCGTATGCATACTTTTAAACCACAACCCATAAAAAAAACATACTTTGTATTTTATGTATTATAATCAAAAAACATTAGCTAAAACAGTAAAGTTCACAGGCATTGGAATACATTCCGGTAAAAAAGTGGATTTAACCGTAATCCCTGCTGAATCTAACCACGGAGTAAAATGTGTACGGACAGACCTTCCTGGGAAACCTGTAATACCAGCTCTTTTTAAATACGTAATTGATACAAGCCTTGCTACAGTTATAGGTCATGACGGAGCTATTGTTTCAACCATTGAACACCTTATGGCAAGTTTGTCAGGACTTTCAATAGATAACGCTATAGTTGAATTAAATTCTTATGAAATGCCTATACTTGACGGAAGTGCCTATGAATATACATATAAATTTAAAAAAACCGGAATAAAAGTACTTGATTGTCCAAGACAGTTTTTTGTCGTAACAAAACCGATAGAGCTAAGCATTGATGATAAATTTGTAGGCATTTATCCCTTTTCAGGTTGCAAATTAACATATACAATTATATACAATAACTTGCTTATTAACACTCAAACCTATTCTGTTGTATTAAAAGATGTTGTAAAAAGAAAAAAAATTAGAAATATAGATT
>JASFBI010000457.1 GCA_030149595.1 Desulfobacterales bacterium | reverse complement strand
AAGGCAACAGCTTTTTATCTTACGGTGGTTTGGTAACCGGAGAAAATAATACTATTTCAGGAAAATACGCAGTTGCTGTGGGAGGATCAAATAATACAGCAAAAGGTGCTTTTTCATCTGTTACAGGAGGTACAAAAAACAGTGCAACAGGTAATTTATCAAATATAAGCGGTGGTATAAAAAGATCTGTATCAGGCAAAAACCCGCATTTTATTAAAAAACAGTAATTTATTCCTGAAAATATCTGGCTTTAAAGTCTATGGAGGTTATATGAAAAGGATATCCATTTTTACATGTACCCTGCTTATGTTTTTTTCAGCAGGCTACATTAATGTTTATGGAAGTGTAAAAAAAAGCAACCAGCAGACTGAGTCAAAATATATTAACTCTGGAAAATTCTACTCTCTGATTGTGGGGATAAGCAGCTATGATCATAATGAATATCCTTTATTAAAAACACCACTCCATGATGCAGCTGAGATTGGAAGAATTTTAAAAAAAAATTATGATTTTGATGTTACTGTGCTGAAGGGTAATGTAAAAAAAAATGATATAATTTCAGCATTAAGAAAAATTCATAAAACAGCAGGGGAAGATGACAGTGTATTTATATATTTTGCAGGTTATGGTGAAATAGAGTCTTTATATGATTATGGATGGTGGATACCTTCTGATGCAAAAAAAAAAGATATAGCTTCATATCTTGATAACAGAGTTGTTCATGCACTAATAAGATCTATGAAAGCAAGGCATGTGCTTCTTGTTTCAAACTCTTCTTTTTCTAAAAATTATCTTGATAGACCGGCAGACATAAATTTAAATATAAATAATAAACAAATTACTGCTTTAATCAGGAAAAGAAGCAGGGTTTGTATTACCTTTGGAGAAAACAGACCTGTGGCTGCATCTTCTTCATCCAAGTATAGTCTTATGGGTAAAAATATTATATCCATATTGAAAAAGCATGAGGGAAAAGTTATTTCTTCAAGTAAGATTTATAACAAAATCTTCTCTTTTTCAAAAAAAAGAGGGAAAACCCCCTTATACTTTACTTTGAAAAATACAGGAGATGAAAAAGGGGAGTTTGTTTTTAAATTGAAAAAAAGAGTAATTGAAGAAAAGAGTATAACTTCTCTTGCAGTAAAAGTTGATAAGGAAAAAGATAAAAAGGCAGATATATCTTTCGCTTTGAATGTAGCAGATTTTGTTATCTTGATAGATGAGAAAAAAATAGTTTTAACAGGGAATTTAAAATATAACCTTCCGGTAGGCCGTCATACTGTAAAAGTTTCTAAAAAAGGCTTTATTGCAGTAAAAAAAGATATTTATGTTAAACCAGAAAGCAAGAATCATATAAAAATTAATCTTGTCCCTGAGAAAAAGAAAACAGGCCGTTTTTTTTTAGAAAAACATCCTTTGACAGCCAGGGTATCTATTTTAAGGATAAAAAACAAATATGTTGAAGGCATGAGTCTTGATACAGGTAAATATACAATAGTAACAACAGCTTCAGGATATGAGAAAAATACAATGCATATAAATATCAAAGAAGATATTGATAATAATTATAAAGTAAATTTAAAGCCTGAACCTGAATTTATAAACTCTTTAAATATGAAATTTGTTGCAATCGTAAAAGGCAGTTTTATGATGGGTAGTCCAGAGAGTGAGAACGGGAGAAAAAAAGATGAAATACTGCACAGGGTAACTATGGATAATGACTTTTATATTATGGATGCAGAAGTTACAATAGGACAGTGGAAGAAATTTATTAAAGAAACAAAATACATGAC
>JASFBI010000456.1 GCA_030149595.1 Desulfobacterales bacterium | reverse complement strand
GGAGAGTATACTTTAAAACGTGTTCCATTTAAATCAGTACCAAAAAGGTTTTTATCCTGAATCACTACAGAAGCAATACGTTTTCTTTCCACCATGGTGATAAAATCTGAATAACTTAAACTGGTTTCAGAGGGCTGTTGTTGCTGATTGAAAATTTTAAACAGCATCATCATCATCAGTATTATTACAAGCCATAAAGCCATATTTTTATAAAAAGGGTTCAAAAAATTTTTCCTCCATCATAATTAGTTTATGATTAAAATATTAAATATAAACAGCTGGTTTAAATACCATGCAAAAAAAGTTGTATTTTAAGAACTTTTTCAGTTTTTCTATCTATCTTGACACAATTGCTTATACGATATCCGGCAATCCATATAATTTTACCATCTGATTCAACAAGTGGACATTCTGCCCTGATTTTTTTTGAAATTTTATTATTATTGAAAAATTTTTTTAATTTTTGACAACCTTCCATACCAAAAGGAATAAATCTGTCACCAGGTTTAAAATTTCTTATGAGCAGGGGAAACTTGACTTTATTAAAATCCATAAATGCAGTACTTTTTTCATAAGACAGTTCCCCATCTGCTTTATGAACACATGAAAATTTAAGTGTTGCTCCTGTCTCTTTAAGGTTTAAAAATATATCCGCATCTTTTATCTGATTCACAAAATAGTGTGAAAATATCATTTTTTTACAGGATATTTGTTTAAATCCAGCTGGTAAAAAATAAAGAGTACTATTTTTTTGTATAACTTTAATATCAGGAAGGTCAAGCCGTTTTTCAGAATGGGAATTATTCATAAGCTTGATTACCAGATCAACATGTACCAGTTGTACCTTTCTTAAGTCCCCCCTGGCTTTTTCCAGTGCTTTTCTTATAATTCTCCTTTTTACAGCAGTATGTTTTTTTTTTAATTCTTTTGTGGAAAGAGCAACATGGCCGTTTTTATCAAAAAAAACATACTTTTTAAACAAAGGCTCAATCACTGTGTCAATCCACTGGTTTTCTTTTTTTATGACATCGGCAAACCTGGTTAAAGATTCAGTAATTTTAGGATTATACTCTTTTTTTAATAAAGGTATTAATTCATGCCTGATTTTATTTCTAAGATATATTGTATCTTTGTTTGAAGCATCTGATACATATTTTAAGTTATTTAATGATAAAAACTCCATAATATCGTTTTTTGAAATATCAATAAAAGGTCTTATTATAAACTCATCCCTTACAGGAGGAATTCCTGCAGCACCTAACAGACCGCTTCCTCTAAAAAGATACATTAATATAAGCTCAGCATTATCATTTTTGTGATGCCCCAATGCTATTTTATTGTAACTGTTTTTTTCAGATGTTTTTAAAAAAAAATCATATCTTACAGTTCTTGCTGCTTCTTCCAGTGAAAGCCCTGATCTTTTTTTATATTGATTTACATCGGTTTTTTTTAAAAAAAAAGGAATATTTAATTTCTTTGATAAGTCAGATACAAACTCAGCATCTCTATCGGAATCAGCTCCTCTTAAGCAATGATTAAGGTGGGCAACTCCAATTGCAAGATTAAATTTATCTGCAATCAGGCATAGACAAAAGCAAAGAGCAACAGAGTCTGGTCCGCCTGATACACCTATAAGTACACGATCTCCATGCTTAATCATTTTATGATTAAAAACAGTTTCAAGAATTTTATTTAAGAAGTTCCTGCTTAGTATTAACTTATCTGTATTTAACATAAAATAAAAATGAATTTTTATAAATTCACAAAACATAAATAAGGAAAATAAAAATATTTATA
>JASFBI010000142.1 GCA_030149595.1 Desulfobacterales bacterium | reverse complement strand
TTGTTTCAAGGGCTGCCTTTTTATTAAGATATTGTACTTCAGAAGCGTCTAATTTTTCCCTTGCAAGTCCGCCTGTATCAAAAAGAACTTTGTTACGGGCGTGAAGGTCTTGGGTATACTCTATTTCTTTTTTATGAGCTTTTTGGGTGCTGTTTAATCCTTTAATATTTGAGATAATTTCATGATCATCAATTAAAACCAGTACATCCCCTTTTTTTACCAGTTGATTTTCCAAAACAAGAATACCTTCTATCCGGCCGCTGAGTTTTGAAGAGAGTCTGGCAATATCCTTTGCAACAAGCTGTGATAGAAATGAACGTGTTTGCTTAATTTGCCGGTTTTTTGGCAAAACAGTTTCCACTGTATAAATCAAAGGAACCGGGACAGGGGTGTCTTTTATACTTTCTTTCCGTTTTTTAATAAGCATGGCTGCACTTATAATAATTGCAATTATTATCAAAAGTATAAATAAAACTTTAATATTTTTTTTCATCTTTTTTCTCCATTCTCAAGCAAATAATCAAGGTAAAACTGAGCACTTTGATATGTATACCCGGCATTTATAAATCGACTTAAAGTCTGTTGATTGCGGGCTCTAACATAGAGCAGGTCATTTATACTTATAACTCCATTGTCAAACCTGACCTGTTCAATAATTTCCACCTTCCTGGTCATTGCAAGCTCAGCTTTAGCAGAATAGTACCTGTTCATGGCTGTTTTTATTTCTGTATTTGCTTTAATTATCTTCTTTTTTATTTCGAGTTCGGTATTCCGTTTTTCCAGCAGGCTCTGTTGTTTACGAATTTTAGCTTTTTGAATTTTGGATTTTTTACTTCCAAAATCAAAAATATTCCATTTTAAATTAAAACCTGCCTGCCACACTTCTTTGTTTTCCCAGTCACCACTGTTTGGATTAGAGGAATCATTGGGGCCAAAATTATGGCCATAAAAAGTATTAAATGCAATCTGTGGGAATAGAGCTGCCCTGGCTTTTTGAACAAGGTTTTCGTTTTTTTCAATATTTAACTTTTTCAGACGGTACTGTTCAAGCTTTTTTATTTCATGGGAATAGTCGCTTATTTCATGGGGGATTACTTTTATAGCTGTTTTTTCAAGAACAGGGAGCTTGTCAATATTCAATAAAGCAGCAAGAGTCGCTTTAACAATTGTAATATTTCCACAAATTTCACCTGCAAAGGCTTTTGCATTTTCAACTTCTGCTGCTGCCTTTAACTGTTCAACCACAGCTCTTCTTCCAAGGATAACCTCCTGGATAATTACATTATAAAATCCCTGCAATGCCTTTATGTATAGCTGTTGAGCTTCATTCTGGGACTGGAGTGCAAGAATGTTTATATAGATTGTTTTTACATTATAAATCAGTTTTTCACGGGTTAATTTAATGGCCGAACCGGCTATTTTTTTTTGCAAGGATGCAATCTTAATTGAACTTTTTTGAGCAAAACCAGTAAAAAGAGGTATTTCATACATAATGCCTGTTACAAAAATGTCCTTTGTTGTAGAAACTTCAGATGAACCGCCAATAATTAATGCCGGAGTCATTGGAACCAGAGTACGTGGGCGGTTATAATGGGTGTAGGAAGATAGCATGGCTATTCTGCCAAAATTTTGTGACTTTTTTCCGAGAAGATCATTATCACTAAATTTTTTGTTCATTTGCTGCTTTTGCAGATTCAAATTGTTGGTCAAAGCAAAACCAACAGCATCTTCCATGGTAAAAGCACAGGCTTCCCCTGTAAAAAAAACAATTATAATCTGTATCAAAAAATAAATTTTAATGTTTTTTTCCCCATTGTTTTTTTTGCTATTTTCCTATTTGATGTAAACTGGTTACTATCTCTCTACTTTTTTAAACATACTATGTTTATACCACAATGTTTTGCAATAGCTTTGATATAAATCAAATTTGAATTTTTCTTGAGAAAAAATCATAGTTTTCGTTCAGGCACTATATAGCAAGTGGTTGTACCCAGCATTCTGATAAAATAATATCTTGACATTACATATGCATAGCGTATTTTAAACAAAAAGAAAGGAGGATAAAAATGCCGATATTATCAGTGAATGACGCACGTACAAAATTATACTTCATAGTTGATCAAACATAATTATCACATGAATCTGTTGTTATCACTTGAGATTTTTAAATAATAAAATTCATTAAAAGTGGCTGTTCAAAGGTCTCCACTTGAAAAAAGGGAAGTGCTGTTCTCATGTCAGAAGATAACTAAATTTATATTAAATAGCGTTCCCCTCAGTCATGGCTTAGACCAATCCGAATAGGTAACTAAAAATTATCATGGAAAATAATTTAGTTACTTATGAAGACCATGTATCTTTTGAATATTCAAGGAGAACTTTAAATGCATATACAAAAAATAAAATACTTTTCAGTCTTATTGGTTTTTCTATTGTTTATACAATTTTTAATTTTATTATCATCTGCTTCAGATGCCAGATCTTTTAATAATAAAACAATTTGCAGAAATCTTAACAACTCCAACGCACTATGGCCCAAGGACAAAACCGACCTTGATCATGATAGAAGTGTCATATATAAAACCCTTCCCAATGGTTTCAAGTATATTTTAATGAAAAACAGTACCCCTAAAGATAGAGTCAGTATGCATCTTAATGTAAATATTGGATCATTAAGTGAAAATGATAATCAGCAGGGTATTGCTCATTTTTTAGAACATATGCTTTTTTGCGGTTCAACTCATTTTAAACCCGGTGAATTAATTAAATATTTTCAAAAATTAGGTATGAATTTTGGTGGTGATACCAATGCCCATACAGGCTTTAATGAAACAGTCTACGATCTGTTCCTGCCAAATGGCAAATTGGAAAATCTTGAAAAAGGACTTCTTGTTATGCACGATTATGCAGGAGGAGCTCTTTTGCTACAATCAGAAGCAGATCGTGAAAGAAAAGTTATTTTAGAAGAAAAAAGAGCAAGGGATTCTGTTTCTTACAGAACTTTTGTTTCAGTACTTAAATTTGAACTTCAGGGATCACAGCTTACCAACCGGTTTCCCATAGGTTTAGAAAAAATAATAAAAAATACAGATACAGATGATCTTAGGCTTTTCTATGATACATGGTACAGACCAAAAAATATGTCCCTTATATTAGTTGGAGATTTTGATACAGACCTTGCCTCAAAAATGATTGAAGATCGATTTTCTGATTTATTCCCAAGAAAACCACTGATTTGTATTAAAAAAAATGCAGAGAAGATAAATCACAGGGGTATTAAACCATTTTATCATTATGAAAATGAGGCAGGAGATACCAATGTAAGCATTTGCGTTGTAACTGATTACAAAAAAGGAATTGAAACAAAAAAACAGCGAAAAACAGAGCTTTATCAGGATATGGCATGTTCTATTATAAATAACAGATTCAGTGCATTAATAGGAAAAGGCAGTGCCCCTGTTACATCAGCTTCAGCTTTTTCCGGCATGTTTTTTAAAGATATTGTTTATGGAGAAATTTCAGCCAGATGTTTACCTGAAAAATTACAGGATACTGTAGCTTTACTGGAAAATACATTAAGAGGTGCTCTTAAGTACGGTTTTACTAAATCTGAGATAGAAAGAGTAAAAAAAGATTATACAGCAAGTATCACAAATGCTGTAAAAACTGCACCCACAAGAAAAAGCAGTGTTCTTGCAAGAAGCCTGATTAGTCATTACAATAATGATAAGGTATTTATGTCTCCTGCCCAGGAAAAACTTCTTTATGAATCCATGATAAACGCTGTATCATTAAAAACAATAAATTCAGAATTTGCTAAAATCTGGACACCTTCCCACAGACTTATCGTTGTAACAGGAAATGTTGATTTAAATAAAAAAAACACTGCCCCTGGAAAACAGATACTGAAAATGTATACAAAAAGTAAAACCATAAAGGCTGCTCCCTACGCTGAGAATAAACTTATTAAATTCCCATATCTCGCTGCTGGTAAAAAAAGAGGAAAAATTTTAAATAGAACAGAGTATAAAGATATTGGAATTATTTCGTTAGATTTTGAAAATGGTGTAAGGCTTAATATTAAAAAAACAGATTTTGAGAAAAACAAGGTATTGATAAATATAGCCTTTGGCCACGGGAAACTTGATGAGCCAAAAGACAAACCAGGGCTCGCCATATTTTCCGAAGCTGTAGTTAATGGAAGCGGATTAGGGAAATATATAAAAGATGATATTTCCAGAGCTCTTTCTGGTAAAAATGTATCTGCTGTGTTTAATATAAAAGAGAACAGATTTGAATATAATGGAGTTTCCGAATCCAGTGAAATTGAAACTCTTTTTCAACTGCTCTACACCCATGTTATAGATCAAGGTATAAATATTGAAGCTTATGATCTTGCCAAAATAAAAATCAAAAAAATGATAACAACCCTGTCAAAAAAAGCAGAAGGAGCCATGGCTCTTTCCGGAAATTCTTTTCTTGCAGGAGGAGATTTGAAATTTGGTATTCCACCAATTGACAAATTCAATAACATAAACATAGATGATATAAAAAACTATATTAAAAAAGCATTATCTGACAACCAGCTGGAAATCTCTGTAATAGGAGACTGTAATATCTCCGAGGTTATCCGCTTTTGTTCCATCTATTTTGGATCTATTATGAAAAAAAAGGGAGATTTTGTAAAACATCAGGCTGATTTGCCAATATTTCCAAATGGTAAAAAATTAAATATTAAAGTATCCTCAAAAATAAATAAATGTATGATTTATTTAACTTTTCCTACAGATGAATACTGGAATATAAACAAGACAAGAAGGCTTATGCTTTTATCACAGATATTATCTGAACGAATAAGAGTTGAAATAAGAGAAAAACTTGGAGCTGCCTATTCTTCCTATGTTTATAATAAAGCATCAAAAGGATATAAAGGATATGGAGTACTAAAAATTGTTGTTATTACTGACCCTGAAAAAAAAGATATAGTGAAAGCCAGATTAAATAAAATAATTTCATCTGTTGTTTTATCCGGTATAAATGAAGATGAATTAAAACTTGCAAAAGGTCCTATTTTAACATCTGTTAAGGATATGTTAAATTCAAACATATACTGGTTAAATAATGTTATGACAGGTTCTGCATTTTATCCTGAAAAACTTAACTGGTCAAAGAGTATAACCGAAGATTATTCATTAATAAAAAAAGATGAAATTAACTTTTTAGCAAAAAAATATCTTAACCTTTCAAAATCTGCCTTAATACTTGTAGAGTCTCAATTGTAAAAATAATAACTTTAAAATAAAAATCTTTAATAAAACTATTTTTTATTCTATAACTATTACTTTAAGCAAACTCACATTAATCAAAATTTTTTGAAAGTAAAATAACATTTTTGGAGGATAATATGGGTCATTTAAAGGCATTGTCTCTATTTTTAGCTTTAACATTTGTACTTGCCCTGGGATGTTCTTCAGATACAGAGAAAAAAAAAGCTTATTTTGAAAAGGGGAAATCTTATTTTGAAAAAAAAGAGTATAAAAGTGCCCGCCTTGAACTTAAAAATGCTGTTAAAATAGATCCAAACTTTAAAGAAGCTTATAAAATATTAGGTGAAACCAGTCTTAAACTTGGAAATGCACAGGAAGCTTTTTCAGCTTATTTAAATATTACGCGAATTGATCCCGATAATATCCAGGCT
>JASFBI010000455.1 GCA_030149595.1 Desulfobacterales bacterium | reverse complement strand
AACCGTCTTAATTCCATACTCGAAGACTTATTGTCTCTTACAATCATAGAAAATAGAGATGATAATAATAAAAAATTTCCTGAAGAAAAAAATCTAAAAGATTTAATTGATACAGCATGTCAAATTGTTCAGGCAAAAGCTGCTGTAAAAAAAATAACCATTGGACTTTTTGTTGATGATCAAATTATTGTAAAGGTTGATCAGTTCCTTATAGAGCAGGCACTGGTAAATCTTATTGATAATGCTATAAAATACAGTAAAGAAGAGACATCAATTCAGATAGCAGCAGATATTAAAGATGGTGAGTTATTAATAAGTATTATGGATCATGGAACAGGTATTCATAAAAAACATTTATCACGTATTTTTGAACGGTTTTATCGTGTTGATAAGGCAAGAAGCAGAAATCTTGGCGGAACAGGTCTTGGCCTGTCAATTGTTAAGCATATAGCAGATGCCCATAATGGCCGTGTTTCTGTTAGGAGCATACATGCCTGCGGCAGTACATTTACAATACATTTACCAGCTGGCTCTTATTATAAAACACCTCATTCTTAAAATATGTTATAATAGATAGATTCATTAAAATAGGAGTTGTTCAAAGGTTTCAAATTGTAATTTTAAGTGATATTTTGATTTTAATAAAAAATGATTTTTTGTAAATTGAATAACAACCTATTTCGCATACCACTATTAAAGTTTAAATTCAAGTATTATTACACTAAAACACAGTCACATGATAATTTAATTGCAAAAACGGCCATGGGGCCGATTTTGAATTTTTACCATGATTTGCCACAAAAAAATGGTCATGGTTCAGATATAATATATTAACACTGTTTTTTAAAAACAGGAATATTTTCAGGAAATTATGATAATAAGTGCCAGCCGCAGGACAGATATTCCTGCTTTTTATTCCAAATGGTTTATGAATCGTATTTATGCAGGATACTGCAATGTTCCCAACCCCTTTAACAAAAAACAGGTAGCTACTGTCTCTTTAAAACCTGAAGATGTTGATATTATTGTCTTTTGGACCCGTAATCCGCTGCCTTTAATCCCTTACCTGCCAGAGCTTGAAAAAATGGGGTACAGATTTTATTTTTTATATACTCTGATGAATAATCCAAAATCTTTAGATCCCTTTTCACCCAAGTGCAGCAAAGCCATTGATACTTTTAAAAAACTTGCAGATACAATAGGATACAGAAAAGTTATATGGCGTTATGACCCCATTGTTTTCAGCAATAAAACCGATGTCAAATTTCATAAAAAAAATTATAAAATAATAGGTGCTATGCTTAAAGGCTTTACTATACGATCTGTTATCAGTATAGTAAACATTTACAAAAAAAATAGAAACCGTATCAGCCTGTTGTCTGATGCTGGTTTTAAAATTTTTGACCCTGATGAGAATATGCTTTTTGAGCTGATGCCCCCCATGGCAAATTCTGCAAAAGAAAATGGTATGGAGATCTTCAGCTGTGCCGAAGAGCATGATCTTATACCATTTGGAATAAATCCAGGCAAATGTATTGACAACAAATATATTATGTCAGTTTTTAATATTGATATAAAATCAAAAAAAGATCCTGGACAGCGGAAAGCATGCGGAGGTGTGGTAAGTAAAGATATTGGAATGTATGAGTAATGCGATTTTGGATGTTGTTACTGTTATGACTGTAAAAACTTTAAGACTGCTTATAAAACTTATAAAAATCAAATACCAGAATAATTGTATTTATTATAAACGGAAAGGCAGAGCGGAAGATCAGCGAGGCTGGAAAGAGTGTAGATTAC
>JASFBI010000141.1 GCA_030149595.1 Desulfobacterales bacterium | reverse complement strand
AAGATCATGCTTCAGATGCTTTGGGGCTTGCTCTTGCTGGTTTATTTAGATATGAGAAAAAAACAGATAGTTAAATGAAATAAGGAAAAGAGAGTTTAATGATAGGGTATTTAGAGGGTAAGGTTATTGATAAATCAGATGGGAATGTGCTTATATTGATAAATCAGGTGGGCTATGAAGTTGTTTTGCCTGGAATAGTAAGCAATAGCCTGGAAAACATGGTAGAAGGAAAAACTCTTTGTCTGCATATTTATTATCATCAGACAGAAAGACAGCCAAAACCTGTACTTATAGGATTTAACACCATGGAAGAGAAAAAATTCTTTAAATCTTTTATTACAGTTGAGGCCATAGGACCTTTGAAAGCTGTTAAAGCTTTTAATTTTCCTGTTTCCCAAATTGCAGATGCCATTGAAAAAAAAGATATTAAATTTTTAAAAGGATTAAATGGAATAGGTGACAGAACAGCAAAAAAAATTGTAGCAACTCTCCAGGGTAAGATGGGGGAATTCAGCTCACCTGTTGAATATGAAGAGGAAAATAATAAAAAGACATATACTATCAGTGACAGTATATTAAAACAGGTTTCAGATGTTTTGGTAAACCAGCTTGGTTATAAATTGCCTGCTGCAAAAAAACTTATAAATGCAGCTATGCAGAAAAATAAAAACGTGTCCAATGCAGAGGAGTTGTTTGATGAAATTTATCGTGGAGATAATATGTGATGAGTGATGATGTCTTAACTTATTCATCCAAGAAAACAGAAATAATGTCTGCTGTAAATATTATGCCGGATAATGATTCTGAGGTGTTATCTTTGAGACCTGACCTCCTGAAGGATTATGTTGGTCAGATAAAGATAGTAGAAACTCTTAAGATAGCTATAGATGCTGCAAAACAAAGACAAGAACCCATTGACCATATTCTTTTACACGGTCCTCCTGGTTTAGGTAAAACTACACTGTCCCATATTATTGCAAATGAGATGGGTGGAAGACTTACAGTTACATCAGGTCCTGCTTTGGAAAAAGGCGGTGATCTTATAGGTATTTTAACTAATCTTGCAGTGGGGGATGTTTTATTTATTGATGAAATTCATAGAACACCCAAGGTTGTAGAGGAGTTTTTATACTCTGCTATGGAGGACTTTGCTGTTGATTTTATATTTGATAAAGGTATTCATGCCAGAAGTCACAGGTTTCGTTTGAAACCATTTACTCTTGTAGGGGCAACAACCCGGGTTGGTTTGTTGTCAGCACCTTTGCGTGACCGGTTTGGAATTTTCAGAAGTCTTGATTTTTATTCTGATGATGAACTTCTGGTAATTACTAAAAGATCAGCTGCAATATTATCTCAGTCAATAGAAGATACAGCTGCACTTGAACTTGCAGTACGTTCAAGAGGAACTCCACGTATAGTAAACAGGCTTTTAAAAAGGGTAAGAGATTATGCTCAGGTAAGAGGAGATGGATTTATTAAGATTGAAACTGTAAGAGATGCTCTTAATCTGGAGGGAGTAGATAACAGAGGTTTAACAGAGCTTGATCGTAGATTTTTAAGAACCATAATAAAGTATTATAATGGCGGGCCTGTGGGTATTGATGCTATTTCTGCTACTCTTCAGGAAGAGACTGATACATTAGTTGATGTTGTAGAACCTTTTTTGCTGAAAGATGGTTTTGTAATTAGAACCTCTTTAGGTAGAAAAGCTTCAGAAACTGCATATAAGCATATGAAAATTGTAAAAGAGAATCTGTTTTCGTGGAGCTAATTTGGGTGTTTATGGAGGTGTGTATTTGAAAAATGTGGTTTTAGGTTTTATTATTATATGTATATTATTATTTGAAGTTTCCTGCTTTGCAGCAGTGCATAAAAAAGCAGATAAAGTTTATATAAAAAAAAATCCGCAGGAGATAGTTTGTCTTGGGTCAAAAAAGCATAAAGACTATGTCATTATTGTTGAAAAAGATATTCAGCAGCTTACTCTCTATTCATCAGGCAGGAGATGTAAGGAAATTGCAAGGTTTAAATGTTCAACAGGTGAAGTTGCTGGAGCGAAAAAAAAGTCAGGAGATAAAAAAACTCCGGAAGGTGTTTATTTTTTCATAAATAAATTTAAAAAAAAATATATTGCAGATATTTATGGAGCGATGGCTTTTCCTACTGATTATCCAAATATTTTTGATAAAAACTGTGGAAAAACTGGAAATGCTATCTGGCTGCATGGAACAAATAAGGAGTTAAAAAATTTTGATTCAAACGGGTGTATTGTTTTAGAAGATAAAAATATTTTAAAGCTTGCTTCCTATATTGAATTAAATAAAACACCGATTATTTTGATAGACAGGCTTTCTTATAAAGAGTCAGACCAGGTAGTAAACCGTAAGCATATAATTGCTTTTATATCAAAATGGAACAAAAGTATTAAGACAGGTACCTATCACGAATTTTTAGATAAATATAGTTATAAATATGCTCCTGAAATATATTGGTGGAACAGATGGAGCAGATTAAGAACATCTCTTACGTCAGTTTATCCCTCTTTTGATCTTAGAACCATGGTGATATCTATATTAAAATATAAAGATATCTTTGTGGTATTGGCTGATCAGGCTGTAACTGCTAAGAATAAGTCAGTTACAGTTGGAAGGATAAAAATTTATTTATCTTTTGAAAATGGTGTTTATAAAATATTAGGAAATGAGTTTTTAACCACATTGTATAAAAACAGACCAGATGAAAAAGAGATACCATTAAATGTTTCTGCTGTCATGCTGAAACAAAATATTGAGGCTGAAGCTGAAATAGTAAAATTAATTGAAAAGTGGAGCAGGTCATGGAGTTCTAAAAATATTTTAAAATACAGAAGCTGTTATTCAGACAAGTTTTTTTCCAAAGGTAAAAATCTTGATGCATGGATAAAATACAAGAAAAAATTAAATAGAAAATATGGTAAAATTAATGTAGATGTTAAAAAAATTGTTGTGAAAAACAGTTATAATAAAGCTTGTGCAAGGTTTATACAGATTTATAAGCGAAATAAATATAAGGAAGTTGGAAGGAAACGGCTTGTTTTTGATTATGAAAATGGGAACTGGAAAATTATTAAAGAGATATGGGCAGAGCTTTAAAAGCAAAAGTTTTAAAGGTTTAACATTTTTGCCTTTATTAGCTTTTATTTTTGTATGTTTTTTTTTAAATATAGATGACTCTTTTGCTCAAAACAGGGAGCATCTTGTATATTTTGAGGGGACGTGTCATGAGCTTCATGTATACAAGATCTTTGGGAAAAAACAGGGAAAAACCCTTATGCTTATAGGTGGTATTCAGGGTGATGAGCCGGGAGGTTTTTTGTCAGCTGATCTTTATGCTGACTTTGTCCTGGAAAAAGGTAATCTCATTGTAGTTCCAAGGGCAAATTTTTATTCTATTTTATTAAATAAAAGGGAAGTTAATGAAGATCTGAATAGAAAATTTGCAGGAAAAGTTACAAGTAATTATGAAGATAAACTGGTGGTTATTTTAAAAGATCTTATTGCAGAGAGTGATTTGTTATTAAATCTTCATGATGGTTCAGGTTTTTATGCTGATAAATGGATAAGCCCCCAGCGAAATCCTAAAAAATATGGTCAATCCATTATTGCAGACATAGAGATTTTTGTAGATTCAAAAACCGGAAAAACCATTTACCTTGGAGATATAGCAAGGTCTATAATAAAAAAAATGAATAAAGATATAAAAAGAAAGCAACATCTTTTTCATTTTAATAATCATAAAACAAAAGAAAATCAATCTGTTCATAAAGAGCAGAGAAAATCAGCAACATATTATGCTCTTTATACCTGTGGAATTCCGGCATTTGGAATTGAAACAAGCAAATCTCTTTCCCTTGAATTAAAAGTCTTGCATCATAATCTTGCTATAAATGCTTTTATGAATATGTTAGAGATAGTTCCTTCAAGTCCTGGTATCTATCTAGAACCTCCGAAACTTTTTTATATTGTTGTGTCTGTAAATGATTCTATGCCGATGCTTGTTTTTGACCGGCAGACAATTTCAGTGAAAAAAGAAGACACCATTTTTATTTCCCATGTTGAAGCAAATTATGAGCGGGGTATTAGTGTTGATATTGTATCTGCCGGAGGAGTAAATGATTTTAGGAAGAAAGTTAATATTACAAAAGATACAAGAGTTGTAATTAAGAAGGATTATTATCCATGCGGGAAGGTATATATAACAACTGCTGATGTTAAAAAAGATATTTATAATGGTGTTTTGATTTCAAATAGCCCCCATCCTGGTGCAAAACATATTTTTTTTAAAATAGATGTAAATGGATGCGAAAAAATTGTTACCAATAATTCAATATTACAAATAATTAAGGGAGATACTTTTTTAATAAAAAATGTGTTTTCCGGTTTATATGATTCTTCAGACCTTGAGGTAAATTTTAAAGGGTTTGTTGGAGATTTTGAATATAATACAGGAGAGGATCGCGGTTACATTATTAATACTGGAACAGATTTGATAAAAAGGTTCTCTTTAAATAATCGTGGTGAAAAATTTCAAATATTAGTTAGTTATAAGAAAAAAAAAATTGCGAAACTTATAATTGAGATCAAAGATCCGGTATTAAAATATCTGGTCATGCAAAATGGTGAAGACTTGCGTAAGATTTGTTATAAAGCAGGAGATTTTGCTGAAGTAGATATTGATCGTAATATAGTGGTTTGTGATATAAAGACTAATATAAAAGATAATGCAGGAATACAATTGTTTTTGATAGGTCAAAAAAGCTTTAAACAGCCTGTTTATTTAAATAAACAGATAAATATTTTAAATTTAATTTCCAACAGATATCCTGGTTTAAAACCAACAAAGTGGAGTATAGAAGTTCGTAGAGGGGATATTGTTATAGGGGCTGTTTTTTTGAAATAATAATATTTTTTATGATAGGAGAGATTGATGGGGAAGAACAATTATGCAGAAATGTATGAATTGTCCATTAAAGATCCGGAAAAATTTTGGACAGAACCTGCAAAAGAGTGTTACTGGTATAAAAGCTGGGATAGTGTTTTTGATGATTCAAACAAACCTTTTTATAAATGGTTTTCAGGAGGGAAAGTAAATACATGTTATAATGCTCTTGATTATCATGTTGACAATGGTTTAAAAGATCATACCGCTTTAATCTATGACAGTCCTGTAACCAATACAGTAAAAAAATACACATATTCTAAGCTTCGTGATGAAGTAGCTCTTTTTGCGGGTGTTCTTGATAAAAATGGTGTAAAAAAAGGTGATCGTGTAATAATTTACATGCCCATGATACCACAGGCAGCGATTGCCATGCTTGCCTGTGCAAGAATCGGGGCAGTACATTCAGTTGTTTTCGGAGGTTTTGCAGCAAATGAACTGGCCACAAGAATTGATGATGCAAAGCCAAAAATAGTTGTAGCTGCATCCTGCGGTATTGAAGTTGCAAAAATCGTAAAATATAAGCCTTTTCTTGACTCTGCTATAGAAATGTCAAAATTTAAGCCAGAAAAGTGTATTATTTTTCAAAGACCCCAGGAAAAAGCCTCGATGGTTTTTGGCAGGGACATTGACTGGAATGAAGAGATGGTTTGTGCAGAACCTAAACAATGTGTTGAGGTTTTGGCTGCAGATCCATTGTATATTCTTTATACTTCAGGCACTACAGGTCGTCCAAAGGGGGTAGTCCGTGATAATGGCGGGCATTTGGTTGCTCTA
>JASFBI010000140.1 GCA_030149595.1 Desulfobacterales bacterium | reverse complement strand
ATTTATTTTTTTGCCTTGAACTTGAAGAAATTTTTATTCCGTAACAGCCTGTCGACTAAACAATTTGAGTTGTAAGGAATAAATGAAGCCGTTTTAAAAAAAATCTAAAAAAATTATGCTGGAGGAATTAATTTAAAGCAGACGGCAAATTATGAAGCCCCTTGCCACTTGACAAAAAAACTTATTATTGTACAATTACAAGCAAGTAATTAAATTTCAAATACATCAAATTAGGCATTTTCTAACAATCTACAAACCTATCCTCATTGGTTTTTTCTAAAGGGAAATTATGCTGAAAATTACAAGTCAGGTTAAAAACAGATTCAGAGGTATTATACAATCTGATGACGGTCATATCACAAAAGTTATGGAATATAAAAAAAGCCAGATTATTTTCCAGGCTGCATTTGCACTCCCTGGTATTCTGATAGAAAAAATATCCGACTCTCCCCAGCACATTGTTTTTAGTGAACGATCCAGAATAGCACGCCTGGGCATTCAGATAAAGTGCGAAAAACCAACAGTTAAACATCTGTCTAACCAGGAAATTTTACTTACATTAACAGCATCCACTGTAATAAGCGGCTACCCTGAATTTGAAATTTTAAAATTTTTTTTTACAGTGGGATTTCCCATAGGAAGGCTGGCTTATTGCGATCCTGATGCTATTTTAACTTCTGAAGAAGTTTTAAAAGCCATTTCAAGAGCAGAAATAAAACTTCCTGAATCAACATCTGTTGCAACAGACGGCAGTATACTTATCTCACCGAGAAAAGTTGTATGTAGTTTAACACAACCCCTTGACAAAGCTTTACTTGAGAGAATTCTGCTCTCTGAAAACGGAAGAGAACTGCTTGGCCAGTTCCAAAAACAAGAACAGGTACAAGCCCTCATAATACCTCCAAAGGAAGGGGTTATCACAACCTGCTCCATGTATTTAAACAACCACTATATACTTCTTCAAAGCGGTTTTGAGTTGGGCAGGCATCTATCTGCAACAATACTTGACCCCATTAAAACAAGGGGTATAAATATCTATCTTGAAATTTACAACGGCAGTAATCATGTAATAGTAAACCCCATGATCTTTGCAAAAATCTACAAAGCTGCAAAAACAAGCTATATGCCGGGGCCATATTTTCAAAAAAAAGGCATACAGCATCTTTCATATGATCATCTTGAAAATATTAAAACAAAACTGGACAATCCCCAAAAACAGACATGTGGATCCTTTAACAAATCCATATGTGCTGTTTCCCATAACCCTGATAACAGTTTAAAAACAACATTTTTAATAAATGGCCCAAAAAACATCTGTAAAATACCAAAAAATATCTGTTTTTCATCCCAGGGAGATTTTTCAACAAAAAGCATCTGCCCAAATATTTATGCCACTTCAAAATTAAAAAAAGAATTAAAAGATAATGAATTTACCCTTATTCTTAAATATTTCCCTAACCTTATAGAACATAGAGATATTCTTGATCTTATTTCCAAGGGAAAAATAAAATCCATATATTTTTTTACTCCTTCATATAGACACGGCAATTTTCTTTCCCAGCATGATCATAATCATCTGCACGATTACCAAGCATTTGGTGTTGATATTTACTGGATAAGCCCGCTTAATAATTCTATTATGATACACACCACAAGAGACGGAAAAGGTTATTTTGTAAATTGCAATAAAATGTCTGCTTTTCACAAATCAATGTTATTTGCCTTTTATGGATCAAATAAAAAATTATCAGAACAAGGAACCTCACGCTTAGGCAAACTTATGGATATGCTTATAGAGTTTTGGGGTAAAAATATTGGCATTATAACAGGCGGCGGAAGCGGAGTTATGGAACTTGCCAACAGTTTTGCACAAAAAAGAGGTATTTTGTCAGGGGCTAATTTTTTAGAAATTACAGATCAGTCCATGACAACAGATGTTGATTTTTGCCAGGTTTTTCAAGCCACATGCCGCCACAGCAGGCAAAAATGGTTTGAAATAACATCTTTTCCCATATTTAATATCGGCGGCATAGGAACTTTAGAAGAGTTAGGCATCACACTTTGCAATATGAAGCTGTCTGTTATTGACCCTGTCCCTGTAATCCTTTTTGACACTGAAAAAAATGGAGCTTTCTGGAAAAATATAAAAAATCAGATTATTGAAATGATTTCAGCAGACAGAGCACCAGAGTGGATTAGGCATAATATTTTTATCACAAACGATCCAAAAGAGATAATCAATATATATAAAAAGCATTTACACCTGTTTTAAAAAAAAACTTGTTTTTTCCAATTTATTATTCTATCCATAATTCGATAATATAATTTCAGAAAAATTAATCCAAAACACTCACGTATTTTTTCAGGAGAAAATCTCTTATGATCCAGGTTGAAAATTTATCCAAGTTTTATAACGACCTGTGCGCAGTAGACAATATAAGTCTGAAAATAGAAAAAGGGGAAATCGTGGGCATTTTGGGGCCCAACGGAGCAGGAAAAACAACTATGCTTAGAATGCTTACCGGTTATTTTATGCCCTCTTCAGGTACAATAACAATAGGCACTCTTTCCATAGAAAAAGATATGCTTACCATAAAAAAAACACTGGGCTATCTGCCTGAATCAGCACCCCTTTATAAAGAGATGATAGTTTTTGATTATCTCTCTCTTATAGCTTCCATAAGAGGTATTAAAAAAAGCAAGAAACTTACTCAAATCAAAAAGCTTGCTACCCTTTGCAGCATTGATCAGATTATGCACAAAACAATTAATGAACTTTCCAAAGGTCTAAAACAAAGAGTCGGCATAGCACATGCCATGATAAATGACCCTGAAATACTTATTTTAGATGAACCCACATCAGGACTAGATCCAAATCAGATAATAGAGATACGAAAAATAATACGAAAAATAGGGAAAACAAAAACAGTTATACTTTCAACACATATTTTAAGCGAAGCTGAAGCTACCTGTGACCGTATTATAATAATAAACAAAGGGAAAATTGTAGCAGATGACAAAACAGAAAACCTGAAAAAGCACAGCAAAGGAAAACGAATGATAAATCTTTCCCTTAAAAATGCTGAATTTAAAAATGTTGACAACCTTTTATCAAAAATAAAAGGAGTCAACCGTGTAGCTTTAATAAATAAAAACCAGCAGTTAAATATAGCTTTGGAATGTAGTCCAAAAAAAGAGCTTAGACAGGAAATTTACCAGAATATAAAAAATACAGACTGGATTTTGACAGAATTTCATCAAAAAGCTAAAAACCTTGAAACTATTTTCAGCGAACTAACCAGGGAGATATAATATGACCCAGGCTTTTATTATCTTAAAAAAAGAGTTCAAAGACTTTTTCATATCACCTGCCGCCTATATTGTAATAAGCGTTTTTCTTATAGTTACAGGGTGGTTTTTTTTTACTACTTTTTTCCTGAACAACCAGGCTGATTTAAGAAACTTCTTTTCTCTTCTACCCATTATATTTTCATTTCTTATCCCTGCTATAACCATGAAATTATTTGCTGAAGAAATAAATATTGGCTCCTATGAAATGCTTTTTACCCTTCCTGTTACATTAAAAGATATCGTAATAGGAAAATTCTTGTCAGGTGTAGCCATTATCTCTTTTATACTTGTCCCCACACTGCTATACCCCATTTTAATCTCTTTTTTAGGCGAGCTTGATACAGGCCCGGTTATCGGTGGATATTTTGGAGCGATTTTAATGGGAGGAGCATTTACAGCAGCAGGGCTTTTTGCATCAGCTATAACCCATAATCAGATAGTTGCATATATTGTTGGCATGTCAGTCTGCTTTTTTTTAACAATAATAGATAAAATGCTGTTTTTTTTCCCTCAATCTATAGTTAAGACAGTAGGATATCTTGGTTCAGATTATCATTTTCAAAACATATCAAAGGGAATTATCGACTCAAGAGATCTTCTATATTTTTTAAGCATAATATTTATAGGTCTTTATGCAACATATCTTGCCATGGAAGAAAAAAAATAGGGGTGACAATGAACAGGAAAAAAAGTGCTGGAAAATATTTTAAATTTGCTATTTATATCATTATAACTATTATGATCAATATTGTAGGTATTACCTTTTTTACCAGAATTGATCTTACACAAAATAAACTGTACTCACTCTCTGATATAAGCCGAAAAGTCGTATCTTCTCTGTCTGAGCCGTTAACCATAAATGTATTTTTCACAAAAAACCTTCCTGCTCCCCATAACAATACAGAAAGATACTTAAATGATCTTTTGGAAGAGTATGCAATAAATGCCAACAGACATTTCAACTACCGTTTTTTTGATATGGATCAAAAAAATGGTAGTTCGTATGAAAACTCTAATAACAACCAGGAACTGGCAAACAGTTATGGGATTCAGCCTGTTCAGATTCAGGTGGTTGAAAATGACGAAATTAAGTTTATAAAAGCCTATATGGGGCTTGTAATAATTAACGGAGATATGATCGAAAAAATACCGACGATAACCACAACAGAAGGTCTGGAGTATAAATTTACAACATCAATACAAAAACTAAACAATAAAATAAGTGCCCTTATTAATCTAAAAAACAGTATAGATATAAAATTTTTTATGTCTTCAACTGTTAATGAAATAGCACCTTATATAGGTATAAAACAGATTGCATATTATCCTGATAAAATAAAATCCATGGTAGACTCTTTAAACAACAAAAATTATAAAAAGCTGAAATACTCTTACATTAATCCTTCATTAAACAGTTCAGAAAAAGATGTTTTAAAAAAATACAAACTAACAGCATTAAAATGGCCGGACTTAGGTAATGGACAGATCCTTGCCGGAAACGGTATTGTGGGCATTGTTATGGAATATAACAATAAAATAATCCAAAGCTCCATTTTAGATGTTATACAAATACCTATTATAGGAACCCAGTACAACCTGCTTGAAACAGAAAAAATAAAAGAGCTGATAGATCAAAATATAGAATCACTTATAAATGTTAACCAAAACATAGGTTATCTTTCAAGCCATGGCACCTTAAATATTCCCGGTCCCTATGCCATGAATCAATCAAACTCTGATGTTTCTGTTTTTTCCACTCTTATTTCAAATACTTACTCAATAAAACAGATAGATCTTAAATCAGAGTCCATTCCAGATGGTTTAAAATCTCTTATTATAGCCCGTCCCACAAAAAAGTTCACAGATTACGAACTTTTTTGCCTTGATCAGGCTCTTATGAAAGGGACAAGCCTTGCTCTTTTTCTTGACTCCTTTGTACAACAAGAACCCAAAGAACAGCCTCAGCAGTACAGGCAGCAACCTAACTTTGTTCCCATAGATACGGGTCTTGAAAAACTTCTTTCCAAATATGGAATAACAATAGATAACTCCATAATTCTTGACAAAAACTGCTTTAAACAGCGTGCAGCCCGTCAATATGGACAAGAAGAACAAAATATCTATTTTGCACCTATAATTAAAGCAAAAAATATAAACTCAACCCTTGATATTATGAAAAATATCAAAGGCCTTATCGCTTTTAAAGCATCTCCCGTACATATCAACAATGATATTCTTACAAAAAACAACATCTCTGCATTAAAACTTTTTTCATCTTCAGATGAATCATGGGAGATGAAAAACAACATAAGTTATCATCCCATGTTTATACGTCCTCCTGACCCTTATACAGGCAATTTTGACTTTGCATATCTGTTTAATGCAAACTTTAACAGTTTTTTTACT
>JASFBI010000454.1 GCA_030149595.1 Desulfobacterales bacterium | reverse complement strand
GCTGAAACAGAAGAGTGCACAGGGCTTTTACAGGAACTTAAAGAGGCCTTAAAGGAATTTGAGCAACCTGTGGAAAAGTTTGTTAAAACTGCTGAGTGGGCTATTATTGCAGATAAATATGCCTTGGATATAAGAAAATTTCGCAAGGCATATGAATATTACGATGTTTTTTTGATTAGTAAAAAAGGTGATATTCTTTATTCTGTGTCAGGTGGAGGTGGTCTTGGTACTAATATCTTTTCCAGAGGATACAGAATAAAATTTACCCATGCAGTCAGAAGGTCAATTGAAACCTGTGGTATCTCTTTTTCTGGTTATGATTTCTCTGGAGACCAGTTTTACGGGTTTCTTGTATGTCCTGTTGTAAACAGTGAAGAGAGTATAATCGGTATAATTGCAATTCAGTTTTCCACAAAGGATGTAAAGCGTATTGTGGAGTC
Organism: Desulfobacterales bacterium; assembly: GCA_030149595.1. Taxonomy (GTDB): domain Bacteria; phylum Desulfobacterota; class Desulfobacteria; order Desulfobacterales; family DAOWNP01; genus DAOWNP01. The sequence continues at coordinate 1,392 of JASFBI010000454.1, read as the reverse complement.
AAAAAATGTTATGGGAAAGACAGCAGTGACTTATCTTGTGGGTAGTGATCTTAATCTGTTGTTCCAACCGGTTTTACATAATGGGAAAAAACTGCTTACTGGAAAAAGGTTAATTAAAGATAGGGGGAGTAATGCTGCTGTATATAATGGTCTCCATGGTAAATCTGTTATTGGTGTACAATATGATTTTATGATTCAGAATATTAAATTTGGAATTATTGCTGAAATTGAGGAAAAAGAAGCCTTTGCCAGTATTAAACGCCTGAGTAGCTTTATAATAGCTGCGGTGAGTTTAACAATGCTTGTATTATTTTTTTCCTCTTTGATGCTGGCACGATATATTGTAGATCCTCTGCATAATCTCTCTTTAAGTCTAAAAAAAGTGGAGGATGGTGATTTGGATCATATTATTGAAGTTAAAGCGAAAAATGAGATTGGGAATTGTGCAGAATCATTTAATAATATGGTTAAATCTCTAAAAGTGATCAGGGAAGAGAGTATCCTACGTGACTGGTTGCAAACAGGCCAGATGGAGCTTGGAGCAAGTATTAATGGGTGTTCCGAAATTTTAGAGCTTAGCAGATGTATTGTTACTTTTTTAGCGGAATACATGAAAGTTGATATAGGTGCTATATATACAGTTATAGATGAAAAAAGCCTTAAAATGACAGGAGGTTATGCCTGCTTCAGCAGTAATGATATTGTAAAGGAATTTGGGTTTGGGCAGGGTTTTGTGGGACAGGCTGCTCTGGGAAAAGAGACTATAGTTCTTAAGAAGATACCTGAGGAATATATGACAGTTCATTCAGCTTTTGGGAAAATTGTACCGAGCAGTATTGTAATTAAGCCGTTTATTCATGACAATGAAGTTGCTGGTGTTATTGAGTTTGGTTCAATAAATTTTTTCCCTGAAAAAGCTTTGAAATTACTTGATATTGTTTCAGAACAGATTGCAGTTGCAGTTAAAACAACTGTTTCTCACATTAAGATGCAGCGTTTGTTGGGAAAAACACAGAACCAGTCCATGGAGCTTAGGCAAAAAGGGATGGCGTTGATCAGGTCTAATAAAGAGTTGGAAAAGAAGACATATGGCTTGGAAAAACAGGCTGTCCGGCTTGAGAGTCAGAAAAAAAGGATAGAAAAACAAAAAATTAAGTTTGAAAATGCAAAAAAAGAGATAGAGAAAAAAGCTATTGATCTTGAGGTTACTGGCAGGTATAAGTCTGAATTTTTAGCTAATATGTCCCATGAGTTGAGAACTCCTTTAAACAGCATACTTATTTTGTCAAAGTATTTTGTTGAAAATAATGATGGTAATCTGACTAAAAAACAGCAGGATTGTGGTAATTCAATTTTTTTGTCAGGAAAGGAACTTTTAAAATTAATAGATGG
>JASFBI010000139.1 GCA_030149595.1 Desulfobacterales bacterium | reverse complement strand
ATAAAGAAAGCGAGATCCTTTCAAGGAGTTTATTTGAAAATATTTTTACTAAAGGTTTGATAATTAAGTAAAATATTTTCCAGTACAGGTACCAGGTTGCAGTTGTCATAAAAAAACCCATTAAAGTTATGTAAAGGTACTAATTCAGTGTATGTAAGCCTTTTGGGCAGACAGGGGATGCATTGGCAGTATAGGGCCTCCATAAGGCTGATTCCAAAAAAATCCTGGTTTGATGTCACTGGCAGTATATCGGCTCTCCATAACCACTGGGCATATTCTTTAAATGATTGAGCGTATCCGAATTTGACTATTTTAGAATTTAATTTTTGTTTGGCATCTTCAAAGATTTGAGGGATATTTCCAAATTTTTCCCCAATAACAGCAAGCCTGAAATCTATACCTTTTGCATCAAGTTTATATAAAGCATTAAAAAAATCTGTTGGATTTTTATCGTATTCCCATCTATGATTCCATAGGATTAAAGGGGGAGGGTGTGTATCATTTTTTCTCATCTGATTTGGTTTGCAGTCTGAATCCGGCATATACTGGTCAAATTTTTTCAAATCAATTCCCAATGGTAGAACCCTGCTTTTATTTTCAATATTTTTTACTGAAGAGAGCTCGTTATAATCAGGAAAGTGTTTCAGGAAGTTAGGCAGTGCATTTATAAAGCTATCCATATGAAACTTTGAATTAAAAAAGACATGATCTGCAGACAGTGCTGAGATGTAATTTATAAATGCATAATGTTTGTCTCTTTTGTTAATAACATCCCTGTCAGAGGGAGACCATGGATAATTTAATTGATTTTCATGAAAATATAAGGCCATTGGGATTTGGCAAGTTTCTTTTCTTGTTAATGCCATAAAACTTGATAGATCTAACATGTCTGTGGCAATAATTAAGTCTGGTTTTGACTTTAACTCTAAATATTTTTTTGCCAGAGTTATGCTGGCGCCATGCATTCTCCATTTCCAGTATCTGCCGGGCAGTGTAAGGGTAGATATTTCATGTGAGCTGTTTTTTATTATTCCATCTGCCCATGCAGCGTGGGAGCCCGTATAGTAAGGTTCGATTATCAGTATTTTCATATTGTTTATCAGTTTTGTTTATTGTTATTAATTTTTTATATGAAACTCTGTCCAACAGACCGTAACCATGAGAGTTTCAATTTTCGTTGTGGCAGATAAATCTGCCATGTATGTTATATGAGAATCCGTTCAAATGGTTATAATCATTGAGCTTTTATGGTTTATTGTGGCAAATCTGAAAGAAAAATCAAGATCGGCCTTATGGCCGTTAGTAACCAGTTATATTAACTATCTGCATTTTATCAAATTGTAAAAGTTTTTATGGGATGATATGTGGCAGGTTGCTTTATTTGCAAATAAAATTTGGGAAGAAATATATTAAAAGAGGTTTATATTAGCTTGTCTGGTTTTTTTTGGTTAACGAGAAACCACTTTGTAACAAACGGCTCCCCGACAGGCTGTTACAAAACACTACTTTATCCAATTTCTGCGTTAAAAAATAAATTTAATCCTCGGAATACAACGGGTATACCTGCGGTTAAATTTATTTTTTTGCCTTGAACTTGAAGAAATTTTTATTCCATAATAGCCTGCCGAGAGCATATTTTTTTGTTTATTTTATTTTTCTGACATTATCTGCCTGACACCCTTGGTTTGTCTCTTTTGTCTCAAATGTCACGCGATCGCCTTTTTGCAAAGCAAAAAAGCCATGGTCTTTAATGCTTTTCTTATGCATAAATACTTCCCCATTACTCTCAGAATCAATAAATCCATATCCTTTTTTTTCACTGTACCATTTAACTGTACCCTCTTTCATAAGTGAATTCCCTTTACATTTGTAATGTATTATTAATATGCATTTTAAACCGGTTTTGTATAGAAAATTTCGGCAGAATAAACCAGCCCCTGATTACCTTTTTTATTATTTAACAAAAAGGATATAATCTTTTATAAAGAGTTACGTTTATATGGGCAAGGGAGGTTTTTCATAAAAACAGAAAAGCCCCTGAACGGTATTTTGTTCAGGGACTTTTGATTTTCAAGCTAAATAAAACAGTTAACTTAGAGTACAGTTACATTTGTTGCAGCAGGCCCCTTTTGTCCTTCTTCAATGTCAAATGAAACGTGATCCCCTTCATTTAAGGTTTTAAAACCTGATGCATTGATGCCTGTATGGTGCACAAATACATCTTTTCCACTTTCCTGTTCGATAAAACCAAAACCCTTTGATTCGTTAAACCATTTTACGATACCGTTAGCCATATTGGCAATCTCCTGTAATAAAAATAAAAATAATCACAGTTTCTAACTTTAAGTTTAATGTTATTTTTTTATAACATATACTTAAGGTAATGAAACCTACACGTTTTACATAAAACAACGCAGTTTATTAATAATAAAGAAATGTCGGATAAAGTCAACTGCTAAATTATATTATTTGTGGTAAATCCCAGTATTTGACAAAGATTTAGTAATATAATCAGTTTTTTAAGGGGTATTTTTTTTTATTATTTTTACCCTATTTCTTTAAATGATAAAATTTCCGACTGGTACTAATTTGTTAAAATTATTATAGAGGATAAAATAGCACACAGGGGTGGAGATGACAACCGGTTATAGGGAATTGTTCTTTTTTCTGATAAAAAAAGCAAAAAACTTGATTATTTAGAAGGGAGTTATATTTTTTAGTAAAAATGTTTTACATAGGCTTTTTCACTAAATAAAGACCAATGTCTATTTAGTGTCTGAACGAAAACTGTTTTTTCCATCGGTCTCTGTGTCAGATAAAAATTTTAATCCTCAAAATACGGGAGTGTATTCCTGCTTTTAAAATTTTTATCTTCCCTGATCTTGACAAGAAATCTGGTTTTTGTTTAGGCACTAAATTATATAATATTAGGCTATTTTGAGTTTAGATTTTAAAGATTTCAGAGTGTTCTTCATGAGCATGGTAATTGTCATAGGTCCTACTCCGCCTGGTACAGGTGTGATTGAGCCTGCTATCTCTTTTGCAGCATCAAAATCAACATCACCCTTCAGGACTGCTATTTTTTTGCCGGTTTTTTCACTTATTTTTTCTCCAACCCTGTTTACTCCAACATCAATAACACAGGCACCAGGTTTGATCCATTCCGGTTTTACAAGGTCTGGTACTCCTGCTGCAACTATTAAAATATCAGCACGTTTGCAATGGGATGCAAGGTTTTTTGTTCTTGTGTGAACTACTGTAACAGTTGCATTTGCTCCAGGGCCCTTTTGGAACATCATATTAGCTATTGGTTTTCCTACTATATTTGAGCGTCCAACAACAACAACTTCTGCTCCGCTGGTTTCAACGCCTGCTCTTATTATCATTTCCTGAATACCTGCAGGTGTGCATGGAGGGAATTTAACTTCATCTCCACCTATCATAAGGCGGCCTACATTAACAGGGTGAAAGCCGTCAACATCTTTATCTGGATCAATAGTATTCAGCACTTTTTTTTCGTCAATATGCTTTGGAAGAGGAAGCTGTACAAGTATGCCGTTTATTGAGTCGTCGTTATTGTATTTTTCAATTAAGGCAAGAAGATCTTCTTCTGAAATATCTACTGGTTGTGAATCCTGAATTTCAGTAAATCCAACTCTGTGGGCTGTTTTAATTTTTAAAGTTACATATGAGATAGAAGCCGGACTTTCACCTATAAGGATAGTTACAAGACCAGGTACAACTCCGTGAGTCTCTTTTATTTTGGCAACTTCTTTTGTGATCTCTTCAAGGATCTCTTCCCTGATTACAGTACCTTTTATTAATTTTGCTGACATTTGATAAATCTCCTTTTACAAATACATTTACGTTAATATATAAAAATTTTTAAAAAATTTGTACTTTTCCCAAAAAAGATATTTTTTGCTTATTACAGAATTAATGTCAAGAAGGATTATCCGTTTTTAAGATTAGAAACTAAAAATATTTATTTAATCATTATTATCTATAATGGATAAGGTATATTATTTAAACCTGATGTTTCATCCATACCATACATAATATTTAAGTTTTGCACGGCTTGTCCTGCTGCTCCCTTTACCAGATTGTCTATGGCAGATATAAGTATAAGGTTTTGCCCTGATGGATCTGTTTTCAAACCAATGTCGCAAAAATTTGTACCCCTTACATTTTGTGTATCAGGAAAATTGTTTTCTGAATAAATACGTATAAAGGGGTTGTGTGCATAAAAATTGTTTAAGCAGTCTCTTATATCGTTTTCACAGGCGGAACTATCTATTTTAACATAAATAGTAGAGAGCATTCCGCGGCTCATGGGTATAAGGTGCGGTGTAAATATGATGGAAATATTATCTGCTGCTGCTTTGTTTAAGTTTTCTTCTATTTCAGGGGTATGTCTGTGGGCATAGATTTTATATGCTTTAAAGGATTCAGATGCACTGCAGTAGTGGCTGATGTGTGCAGGTGTTCTTCCTGCTCCGCTGACTCCTGATTTAGAATCGGCAATTATTGATTCTTTTTTTATGAGTCTGCTTTTTAAAAGAGGTATTAATGGAAGAAGAATACTTGTTGGATAGCAGCCAGGGTTTCCAACAAGACTTGCTTTTTCTATGTTTTTTTTATAAACTTCACAAAGACCATAAACAGATTGATCATTATATTTTTTTGCTGTGTGCGGTTGATAATGCTTTTCATATTTTGTGATGTCACTAAATCTAAAATCAGCTGACAGATCAATTACTTTTTTACCCATGTCAATAATAGCAGGTATTATTGACATGGGGATTTTATGTGGAAGAGCAATAAAAACCACATCGGTTTCAGCTTTTATTTTTTCCAGATCAAGTTCACTGTATTTTAAATTAACAAAGCCCTTCATTGCCGGATATATTTCGGTAAAGTTTTTGCCTTTAAATTGTCTGGATGAAATAAAGGTTAGTTTTGCATGTGGATGTTGCGTAATAATTCGTACAATCTCAGCGCCAGCATATCCTGATGCACCTATAATTCCAACTCTAAGCATAATGCGTCCTTAATGATTTTTGAGTGTGAAAGTAAAAAATAGTTATAAAAAAATAAAATATCAAATGTTTTAACTAAATTCAAGAACAAACGAGTGGGTTAAATTCTTTAAATTATAAAAAAATAAGGGAGAAAAAAATGACAAAATTCGGAGTTTTGTTTATTATTTCCGGGGCATGTCTGTTTCTTTTTCAGAGATTATCTGCATTAACAGGAAAAGAGCTTAATATAGATACAATAGCTGATATAGTATCAAATAAATGGATTGAATCCATACCTGGGGCATTAAGGGAGGGAGCACTTTTTGTGACGTCTAACTCTTTGACTCTCGAATTATTAATTATTGGAGGGGTATTTCTGATAATAGGAGGGTTTAAGAAGAATTAGGTGTGTTCTTTTTTTTAAAAAGGCATTTGCGGTTTTGTTTATAAAAAAAAATAAAAACAGATGTACAGAAAAACAGGATATCTCTTAATAAAAGCTGCCAGGTAGCAGAGTTGTCTGTTTTTCCAAAAGTAAAACAACCGCAGTCAAATTTATGACCTGAGATCATGTTAACAGAAATTGATATAATAAAACCTGTTAAAAGAGAGATTATTATTATGGAAGAGGCTTTGGGGTAGATATTGCATATAATACCGGTTCCGGCAACAAGTTCTGCAAAAGGAATTGTAATGGCCATAAGGTTTATTGTGTATAATGGGAAAAGGTTGTATCCATAAATGATTTCTGCAAATTGCTTTGGATGGATGATTTTATGCAAGCTTGAATAAATAAAAA
>JASFBI010000138.1 GCA_030149595.1 Desulfobacterales bacterium | reverse complement strand
TGGCCTGCTCTTTTTTGTCATAGTCTGAAAATTGAAAGTAACGGTACAATTTCAGATTACAAACTGCGGCAAAAAGATGCCAAAAGAAAAACTGTTATGGCATTAAAACAGTTAAAATATGAAATTATAGCTTTTGGAGACTCTTATAATGATATTTCCATGTTAAAAGAAGCTGACACAGGCTTTTTGTTTAACCCACCTTTAAATGTAATAAAAGATTTTCCTGAGTTTAAAACAACCTATAATTATGAGGAACTTAAAAAAGCCATAAAAAAGGCTCTTTAATATAACCGGCATGGTTATTCTTTATCTGCCACAACAAAAATTGAAACTCTCATTATTACGATCTGTTGTGCGGAGTTTCATATAAAAACATTACTATTATGAATCCATTTAAAACTACATGCAGGGTAATTTATGCTGATACCGACACCATGGGCTTTGTTTATCACACAAACTATTTCAGATGGTTTGAAATAGCAAGGAATGAACTATTCGGATCAGTAGGATTAAGATATAAAAAAATCGAAAAAAAAGGCTTTTTTTTACCTGTAACAGAAGTATTCTGCAAATTTATATCCCCTTTAGAATATGATGATATTATAAAAATAGATACCATTATTGATGAAAAAATCAAAGCAGGTATGAAATTTAACTACTCCATTTTCTGCGAAAATGAAAAAAAACTACTTGCCAAAGGTTATACAAAACACGCATGTCTTGATAAAAACAATAAAGTTGTTCGTCCTCCTGCTTTTTTAAAAGAGATAACAAAATCCATAATAAAACAGCAACGGGCTGATAAATAAAAATCCTTATAACAAGGATATTAAATATGACCAAAGACCATAAAGATGTTACAACCATAATTATAAAAATTATAGAAAAAGCATATGAACCTCTTACATTAAATACAATTGAAAAAAACATACCTCAAATGTACAGGATTGATAAAAAAAAGGTCTCTTTTATTTTAAAAAACCTGGTAAATAAGCAGAGTCTTTTTAATTGGCCGCCTAAAAGGGGTAAAAAGAGGTTTTGGAATAAAGATCCTGATATACACAGCCTTAATAAAACCCTTGAAATTCTTTCTAATACACCTCTAACAAGAACCGAATTGCAAAACAGATTACAAAGTGTTATGTATAGCTGTTCAAGGTCAAAAGCCGAAGAGATAAGAAAAAAAAATATCACATCTCTTATAAAAGAAAAGCGAGTATTTCAACACCCTCTTCTTGTTAGGCAAAAAGCAGCAAGATTTAGCACTGATTTACCTGATCCTGCTCTATATCTAATAAAATTAAAAACAGATTTTTTTAAAATATGTGATAAATTAACAAAAGCAGGTTTAACTGCTGACGAAATTTATACTTCTGTTTGCGAAGAATTAACACCTTTAAGTTTATCTGAATCAAAAAAAGAAAGTTCTCTTTTAAATAAAGCAGGGCAGAATAAACCTCTAAATTATGAAGAAATAATTATTAAAAAAATATTTGAAATTGAACCTGATCCAAAAAAACAAACTTTAATCTCCATAGAAAAATTAAGGGATAAAACCAATATTCCTGATGACGTTTTTGATAAAAATATTTTAATTCTTGCAGATAAAGGCAAAATCTGGTTACACAGGCATGCCTATCCTGCTAATGCTAAGAAAAAAGAGGTTGTTATTGATAAAGATAATTATTATATGGGTGTAGTTATAAGAACTTAGGAAAACATACCATGTTAAATCCTTTTATATACTCAATAGTCACAGATCCCTGGGATAATAGAAAAGAAAAAAGTGTATCTGAAATAAACAAGCATGCTTTTGATCTTTGTATAACCTCACTTAAAACTATTCAAAATCATAAATGCTCTGTTTCACTTCTTTTTCACGGCGAACCAGGAAGCGGAAAAACTCATCTTTTAAATAGATTAAGAGTACATGTTTATAAACAGCAAAATCTTCACATTTTTATATCCGTACGCTTACAGTCCAGCCCCCACAGATTTTGGAGATACCTTCGTAAATCTTTTATTGAAAGCCTGATGCAGAAAAAACAAAAGCATACCCAGCTTGAAAAGCTTATATTTTATAAATTAAAAAAAACAAGCGGGAAAAAGTCTATTAAAATTAAAGAACTTGATTATATTATTGAAAAGATTGGTATAAAAAACAACCTCTCTTTTAACTTATGTACAATAATAAAACACATTATTCTTAAAAAACATAAAAATGAGACTTTATCATGGCTTAAAGGCTTATCTTTACCAGAATCATCAATAAAAAAACTCGGATTAGCTGTGGAAAAAAATTCAAATGAAAACCATGAAGAGGAAGACATTGCCAGGGAGTTTGTTCTTGAAATATGCCGGCTGGCAGGTCATACAATACCTGTTATTCTCTGCTTTGATCAGATAGAGGCTCTCCAGAGATATCAAGAAGGAGACCCTAAAAGTCTTTTTATATTTGGTCAGGCAGCAGGAACTATTCATGATCAGACAAATAACGTTTTAATAGTATCATGTATACAATCTTTTTTTATAGATCTTTTAAAAAAATCAGTTATGGAATCTGATTACGACAGAATGGCTATGTATCAAAGCACACTAAATCCCTTAACAAAAGAGCAGGCATTAAAACTTGTTTGTGCAAGGCTAAATAGCTGTTCTGATATTACAAAAACCAGCATTGACAGTTTAAAATCAAAATATAAAGAAGAGCTTAATTCTTTTATAGGAACCCATGGAGAGGTTGCAAGAAAAATTATTTCAAAGTGTGCATCTCTCTTTAATACCTGGGGGGAAATAGAACCAGAAACTGATAATAATATTGATATTTTTCTTACAAAAAAATTAGAAGAACGTAAAAAAATAACAGAAAAAGGTTTAGATCCATCAAAAACAGATGATATTATACAAAGTTCTATTCCTTCAATTTTAAATATAATTGATAACTCCTGGAAAGAATCTGAAAAAAAGCTGCCAAACGGTATAGATATGGTTTTATATAATCAAAATTTTAAAACAGGTGTAAGTTTTTGTAATCACGAAAACATGAGAAAAATGGTTTTTAAATTAAAAAACATTTGTGATTTAACAAAGAGCAATCAACTTGATAAAATAATACTAATACGCCATAAAAACCTTCAAATAAAAAAAACAGCTAAAAAAACCAATTATTATTTAAATATACTTCAAAAAGAAAATAGAGTAATAACAAAAAATCCAGACAACAGCCTTTTATCAACTTTAGAATCTTTAAGAACTCTTCTTGCAGATGTAAAATCAGGTGATCTTTCTAATAGAGGAATATCTATCAAATTTAATTCTGTTAAAAACTGGCTAAAATCAAATTTATCAGATTCTGTAAAAGATTTATTAGAAAAAATAACAGATAAAGAAATAATCTTGAAAAATAATCAAAATCCTGACCATATTAATAGTATATTAGATATTATTGATAAAGAAAAAGTTATAAAAGTAGCAGAAATTGCCAAAATACTTGATTTGTCCCCTGAAAAAATACTGAAAACTGTACAAAACAGTAAATCTAAAATAGGTTATCTGTCAGCTTCTCCTCCTGTAATTTTTCAATTTATTAATCAGGAAACCAATATAATGGACAATTAATCATGCCTGTAAAAGTATCTGTGTCAAAAGTCCGTGAAAAAATTATGGCAGGTGTTAAATCAACATCTGATGAAAATATTGTCTCTTCTTCTCTTTTTTTTGGTCGCCTTTTTCACCAGGTCTTTGCCAGACTTCTAAAAAAAGAGAGTAAATTTTTCATAAATAAAATTTCAAAAACTTCAAAAAAAGAGTGGGAAAAAGCTGTTTTAGATCATTTATACAAACATCTTATAGGCCCTGTACTAAGTAAAAGTCAAAAAAATCTAACTGATAAATCAAAACAGGTTATAAATTTTTGGCAGGCTGTAAAAAATATGAATAAATGGATAACTGATCTGTTATGGACTGCTGAAAAAGAAAAAATAGATATTTTTATCAAACCTGAAAAACCACTGGAATGTCAAATTCAGAAAGAGGGATGGAGTGATTCTGTAATTATTACAGGTATAGCAGACCTTGTTATAGGTATTCAAAAAACATCCGGTTGGTGTATAGTTGAACTTAAAACAGGAAAAGGATGCAGGGAAGCTGATTTAGCTCAAGCATGTTTATATCATTATATTTTATCATCAAAAACTAAAAAAAAAAATGGAGCTGTAGCACTTATTCGTTTTGGCCCGGATAAAGAGGAGATTCTGTTTCAGTCATCAGAAATTATTAAAACCCAGGAAAAAATTATCTCTTTAATTGGTGAAATAGCAAATGTTATAAATAAAAAAAGAGATAAATCTTTATTAAAACAGGCAGAACAACTGATTAATATATTTAAAGAGTATGGAATAAATATCTTTTTAGATGGTATGCCAGTTTCCGGACCAAGCTTTATAAGATACCCTGTAAAACTTGGAAAAGGTGTGAGATTAAAGCAAATAAAATTGAATGCCGTTGAAATACAGCATAGATTAAGTTTAGATTCAGCTCCTTTTGTAAGCATATATAAAGGTAAGGTTGTAATAGATATAAAAAGAAAAAACAGAAAAATCATCTATTTTTCAGATATTCTTAGCGGATTATCAAAAAAAGATAAAAATTTTGGCTGTTCAAAAATACTAATTGGAATAGACCTTGATCATAATTTACACTTTGCCGATCTTTCTGCACCTGATAATGTACACCTGCTTGTAGCAGGAACAACAGGAAGCGGAAAAAGTGAATGGCTTAGAACAGCTTTAGCAAGCCTTGTTTATACAAATACACCTGATACCATAAGATTTGTTTTAATTGATCCAAAACGTGCAGCTTTTAAATATTTTAAAGAATCAAAATTCCTTTTAAATGATAATGCCCTTGTTTACCCCGATGAAAATCCAGTTGAAAAAATACTTGAATATTTAGCAAATGAAATGGACAACAGATATAAAATATTTAGTTATAAAAACCTTGATTCAAGGGATGAATATGTCAAAAAAACAGGGGAGATTATGCCAAGAATAGTTTGTTTTTGCGATGAATATTTTGACCTCATAGAGCGGAGCAAAAAAGAAAAAAAGGCCATTGAAAAACATATTAACAGGTTAGGAGCAAAAGCCAGAGCTTCAGGAATTCACCTTGTAATAGCAACCCAGCAGCCTTCCAGGTCTGTTATAAAGGGAACCTTAGATGTTAATATGCCTGCTAAAATTGCTCTAAAAATGAGCAGGTCTATTGAATCAAATATGGTTTTAGGAGAAAAAGGAGCTGAAAACCTTCTTGGTTCCGGGGATATGCTTTTTAAAGATATAGGTAATCCTGTTCGTCTTCAGGCACCTTATTTAAAACCTGAAGAGAGAATTTTATACATTTGATTTTATAAAACAATTTTTAAAATAACTATAATGCTTTTTATAACAGAAAAAAAAAATGGATTACTCTTTAAAGTTTTTGTTCAGCCTAAATCATCAAAAAACAGTATTATTGGAGCATATAAAGATGGTATAAAAATAAAATTAACAGCTCCTCCTGTAAATAATGCAGCAAATAAACTCTGTATAAAAATACTATCAAAAAAACTTAAAATATCAAAATCTAATATAACTATTTATTCAGGTGAAACAAGTAGAACAAAACATATATTAATTTTACCTCAAAACATCAAAAAAGATATCCGGGAGATAAAACAAGATCTTTTATCTCTTTATTTAAAAAAAAACACTTGACTCTTATATTGTATAAGTATATATATATTTCATTCTTGATGCGGGGTGGAGCAGTCTGGTAGCTCGTCGGGCTCATAACCCGAAGGTCGT
>JASFBI010000453.1 GCA_030149595.1 Desulfobacterales bacterium | reverse complement strand
GATAAAATAAAAATAAAAAAGATGGGGAACTGTTATATTGCAGGTGATTTTGAATCAGATACAGCTGATTTCAAGGTTTTTTCTCCAAAAGTTCAAATTGTTGCTGCCATTATGAGTAACATAATTTTTAAAAAAAAGATAAAAGATGAATAATAGCAGTTTTAGGATAATAGATGCAAATATCAACAGGGTTTCAGAAGGTATAAGGGTTATTGAAGATGTTGTACGATTTAATTTTGCAAATGAAAAGCTTACTGAAAATCTGAGAAATACAAGGCATGTTTTAAGAAAACTTTTTAATAATGAAAAAAAAAGTCTTCTGCTTTTCAGAGATTCAGATAAAGATATAGGAAAAAAAATCTCCCAAAACTCTTGTGCAGATAAAAAAAAAGATATGGAATCTATGGCAGTTGCTAATTTTAAAAGGATTCAAGAGGGTTTAAGAGTTATTGAAGAAATTTGTAAAACCTGTGGATACTATGGAAAAGGAAAAACAGTAGAACAGATAAGGTTTGAATTTTATACCATTGAAAAAGAATTTTCCGGTTTTTTTAAAAAAAAGCTTCCATCAGGTATTTATGGTATTACTGCAGAAAAATTTTCCAGGGGCAGAACAAATATTTGTGTTGTAAGGGAGATGGTTAAAGCTGGTGTGTCTGTTATCCAGTACAGGGAAAAATATAAATATAAAACATCTAAGCAGATTTTAAATGAGTGTTATGAAATAAGAAAAATCACAAATGATTATAATGTGGTATTTATTGTGAATGACTATATAGATATTGCAATGATAGTTGAGGCAGATGGAGTACACCTCGGACAAGACGATATTGATATAAAAGACGCAAGAAAAATATTAGATAATAAAATAGTAGGTATTTCCACCCATTCAAAAAAGCAGGCACAAAAAGCCGTGGAAGAAGGTGCTGATTATATAGGGGTTGGGCCGATTTATTCAACAAAAACAAAAGAGAATGTGTGTGATCCTGTTGGCCTTCAATATCTTGAATATGTTGTATCTGATATTTTGATTCCTTTTGTAGCTATTGGAGGAATAAAGGAATATAACATAGAACAGGTAATAAGGGCAGGAGCTGAAACTGTATCTCTTGTTACTGAAATTACAGGAGCAGATGATATAGGGTTAAAAGTAAAAAAAATAAAAGCATTGATGGATAAAGCCCGTGCGAAATAATAAAAATGTCCCTTTTTGAGGAAAATATAAAATGAGTTATACAACACAAAAAGATGCTGCAAAAAAAGGTATTTTTACAAAAGAGATGGAAGATGTATATAGAGATGAAACTATTACAAAACCGGATCTTATGGAAAAAATAGCAGATGGCAGAATTGTAATTCCGGCAAACAAAAACCATAAAAATCTAATTGGAAAAGGGGTTGGAGAAGGTCTGACTACTAAAGTAAATGTAAACCTTGGTGTTTCTGAAGACTGCTTTGATATTGAAAAAGAGTATGTTAAGGTAGACACAGCTGTAAAGTTAAAAGCAGATGCGATTATGGATCTTAGCACCTTTGGAAATACAGGTGGTTTCAGGCAAAAGATTGTGGAAAGCTGTCCTGTAATGATTGGAACTGTTCCTGTTTATGATGCAGTTGCAAGGTATGGAAAAAAAATTAAAGATATAACAGTAGATGATTTTTTCAGTGTTGTTTCAGATCATGCAGAAGACGGTATTGATTTTATAACAATACATGCGGGTTTAAATCGTGTCTCTGTTGAAAGAATAGAAAAAAATCCACGCCTGACACATGTTGTGAGTAGAGGCGGAAGTGTCCTTCTCGAATGGATGAAAGAAAATAACAGGGAAAACCCTTTTTATGAATATTT
>JASFBI010000452.1 GCA_030149595.1 Desulfobacterales bacterium | reverse complement strand
ATGGAGATTGCAGTCTGGGGTATGATTCAGATTATGGACGTTCCAGTGACAAGCTTATTCCCATAGAAAATGGCCCCTATTATGCCATGAAACTGTGGCCTGCTCTTTTAAATACCCAGGGCGGACCGAAGAGAGATTCATCTTCCCGTGTCATACGGCCTGATGGTTCTTTTATTAAAGGACTGTATAGTATAGGAGAGCTGGGATCAGTTTTTGGCCTGCTTTATCAGGGAGGCGGTAATCTCGGAGAGTGCATGGCCTTTGGAAGAGTTGCAGGAAAACATGCTGCTTTAACAGATAGTTGATAGTGGTAAAGGGAATGTTTTTATATGAAAGTCCGTTCAAGCGATTAGAATCATTGAACTTTCATTTTTTGTTGTGGCAGATAAAGAATAACCATGCTCCGGCCATGCCGGTTATATAAAAACATCTTGCAGATTATTGTGTTGGAGAATATATTTAGCATCTGAATGATGTCAGATTTTTCGTTCAGATGTCAATATAATGTTAATAAAGAGAGTAAGGAGTTTATAAAATGCCTATATTTGAATTTAAGTGTTCAGATTGCAATCATACGTTTGAAACTTTAATTTTAGCGTCAGATACAGATCAGCCGGTATGTCCTTTGTGTTCCTGTAAGTTTGTTGAAAAGCTTATATCTGCGGCAAGTTTTCGTCCCAATGGTATTCCAACAGGCTCTGGAGGATTTAAACCTCCGGCTTGCAATCCTTCAGGAGGCGGATGAAAAATTTAAACAGTCTTTAAGTTTTAAAGACATTATGGTTAAAGCTTGATTTTCTACCCAGCCAATAAAACTTAGGTTTCATTGGCTGGGTAGAATAAGTATAGAGTATAAAAAATATTATTTTTTTGTTAGTTCGTCAATTTTCATTGCTGCAAGATATCCTCCATGGATAGCATTGTTCAGTTTTCCAGGTGTTATGCAGTCACCTGCTGATATATGGGGGATATCAAGTTTTTCCACCTCTTTTTGCAGAGTATTAACAGATTCTGAACCTAAAGCTGTTATTATTGTGTCATATTGTTTTGTAACTGGTTCAGAATCTTTCTCATAGGTTATTGTGCCATCTTTTATGGAAACAACTTTTGTACTTGTGTGTATTTTAACTCCATAACGTCTGAGATTGGCAAAAAGAATCCATTTTGTTGATTTCCCAACGTCTTTTCCTGCCTTTGGAAGCATTTCAAAAACAGTTACCTTTGATGTTCCTTTAAACATCAGCTCTTTTAATCTTTCTACAGGTTCTGCATTGTAATGGAAGAGAAAATGCAGGACTTCGGGTGTGATTGTCCCTTTTGCTGCAACAAAAGCTGCTGTTTCAAGACCAACAGATCCACCGCCTATGATGGCAACCTCTTTGCCAAGCAGGGGGTCTTTTTTTAAAACATCCCAGGAGGAGATAACATTGGGGCTGTCTACTCCTTTTATGGGTGGTGTGATAGGTTTTGCACCCTGGGCAAATATAATAAAATCCGGTTTGTCTGATTTTATGGTTTCAATATTTGCAGTTGTGTTTAAAATAACTTTTATTTTATACTTTTTTATCATGGCTTTGTAGTAACGGGCACATTCCAGAAGGTCATGTTTATGTGGAGGAGCTCCAGCAAGCCATATCTGACCTCCTATTTCAGAGTCTTTTTCATAAACAGTTACACTATGACCTATTTTTGTGGCAGTAATTGCTGCTTCAAGTCCGGCTGCTCCGGCACCGATAACCATCATTTTTTTAGGGGAGCTGGTTTTAACTATTTCCCTCTCTTTTTCAAGACCTACTTTTGGATTTCCTATGCAAAAAATCGGCATTCCACCAAAGCCCTGGTCGTTGTAGCCTTTAGAACATGACACAC
>JASFBI010000451.1 GCA_030149595.1 Desulfobacterales bacterium | reverse complement strand
TACAGATTCCCAAAGGTTATTGCCATAGGTGCTGATCTTGGATTTGATGATCTTGTAGAAGCTCACAAAGTGCTGCGTTTCCACCATAAGCTCAAGGAGCACGGGGGAGGAGTACGGGGAACATCTGTGGCAGATATTACATCTCTACCATGTAAAACAAATTGTTTTGATCATGTGAGATGTTCTGAGGTAATGCAACATATACCCAATGATAAAGCAGCAATGAAAGAGATAATAAGGGTCTTAAAACCAGGTAAAAACTTAGTTGTCAGTGTTCCCAGTTTTTTCCCTGAAAGAATATGCTGGGCTCTTTCTGATGAGTATTTTAATGCAAATCAGGGCCATGTAAGAATATATAAAAAATTTGAGCTTATAAAAAAACTTGAAAAACAGGGTGTAAAAAACTGGGCTCTCCACTATGCTCACAGCATTCACTCTCCCTACTGGTGGCTAAAATGTTTTGTTGGACCAACGAAAACTGATTCAATGATTGTAAACCTTTACCACAGATTTTTAACTTGGGATATAATGAAAAAACCGTGGATAACACGATCTCTTGATAAACTATTAAACCCTGTGCTTGGGAAAAGCCTGGTTTTGTATTTTACTAAAACAAAAACTTAAAAAAGCAACTTCTCAAGATCGGTCTTATGGCTGTTCTTGAGAAGTTACCAAAAATAATTAAAAAGCGAAGATAACTTCTTAAATATTATAAATATCGCCACATTCTAATCTTTGTAAAACCCCAAGGGTTTTAACCACAGGCAGCTCTTTAAACAAGCCGGACTCTTTTGCAAGGGTGTAAATCTGATAAGGAGCCTGACCACCTTTTTCAGGATCATCAAAAATATCATGCACCAGCAAATAACCGCCCGGCATAATATGGGACACCCAGCAATTATAATCATTATAAGCAGCTTCATAGGAGTGGCCTCCATCTATAAAAACCATACTTAATTTAGTTGTCCACATCTTTGCAGCAATTTCGGATTTTGCAACAACAGGAACAATTGTGTCTTCTAATTGTACAAGCTTTATAGTCTTTCTGAAATAATTTATCGTATCTACTTCACCTATTTCATGATTGTACAGTTCCGGATCAAAATATTCTTCTCCTGGCTGCTGTTCTTCAGACCCTCTATGATGATCAACAGAGAAAAGGATGCTGCCGTTTTTTTTACATGCACTTGCTATATAAACAGATGATTTTCCACAATAACTTCCTATTTCAAGACAAGGACCTATTTTGCTTGCTTTAAGAGCAGTTTCAAACAGTTGCCTGCCCTCACTTGGATCAATAAAACCTTTAACCTTATCTATCAACTTTTCATCATAATCCATCAATATCTCCTTATTCATAACTCTTAACAAGAATCTCTCTCTTTTTTGCTCCATCAGCAGGACCTATAACCCCTTCTTTCTCCATTATTTCAATTATTCGTGCAGCTCTATTATAACCTATACGTAAATGCCGCTGAACCATAGAAATAGATGCATGTCCTGTATTAGTAACTAAAGCAACAGCTTCATCATATTTTTCATCATACTCTTTGCTTCCCTCACCTTTATTATTATCTTCATCTGTCTCATTTGATTCCACAACTGTTTCATCATATTCAGGAGCACTCTGTTCTTTTAAAAAATCAACAATCCTTCCAACTTCCTCTTCTGATATATATGCTCCCTGAATTCTTTTTAACTTTCCTGTCCCAGGAGGAAGAAAAAGCATATCACCATTACCCAGTAAACTTTCTGCTCCATTTGAATCAATTATGGTTCTGGAATCAATTTTGGCAGATACCTGAAACGATAACCGGGTGGGGAAGTTGGCTTTAATAAAGCCTGGAAGAACAATTCAAACCAGAGTCT
>JASFBI010000137.1 GCA_030149595.1 Desulfobacterales bacterium | reverse complement strand
TAAATCTGCAAATAAAATTCATCCAAACTAATTTTAGAAGGAGAAGGCGGCTTTTCTTCAGGATAACCTGCGACAAGAAAACATCTTATATCAAGGTTGTTTATACCAAGAAGTGAGTTTGCATTATTAATAAAAGTTAAGGGAGCTGTTAATATACATGTTCCTATACCAAGGGATTCAGCTTTTAAAATAAAATTATTTACAGCCAGTCCAACTGTTATATTTAAATCAATTCCTTTTCTGTAATCACAATCAATAATTCCCTCCTTAAAAAGAGTTCCTGAAAAACCCTCATAGGATTTTACTGTACCTACTGTAAAAATCAAAGGAGCATTAAACATAAATTCGGAAAATCTATAATATGCCTTAATCCTGTTTTTTATCCGTTTACCCGATTTTATTTTATCAGCCTGCTTTATAAATCGCTCTCTTGATACAATCAGTTCTTTTTTCAAAACCTCTTTTTTTTCAAAGGAGTTAACCCTTACAAACCGTACAGGCCTTTTATTTGAAGGTGATGGAGCCAAAGCAGCTGCTTCAACCATCTGTAAAACAAGAGCATTGTCAACAGTATCAGGCTTATATTTTCTTATACTTCGCCTTTTTTGCATTACTGTTTCCATTAAAACAGAAACATCATTTTTTTGATTCATATTGCCATTTTATATAAGATATAAGATCTGCAACTTTAAGCACAGGGCCCATATCTACATTCTCTAATATTTCGTCTATTCTTGCACATGATAAATGGGGATATTTCTCCTTTAAAAATTTTTCTTCAGAAATATCTTTTGCCTCTTTTGCCATTATCAAAGATTCTCTTAAAGTTCTTAAAAAAATATCATCATCACTTACATTAATATTAAATTCCGAATTAATTGATACAGCAAGTTCAAGAAAATCTATGGACTCCATATCCAAATCTCTTACAATATAAGAATTTTCTTTAATTTCATCAATACTTATGTCTAAGATCTCCAATAAAATATTTTTTACTTTTTTAAGCAAATCCATTTTTATTAATCTCTATTGTTCCTGTTACTAATGGTTTAACATCTGCTTCAGCCTTGACAAAAAGCCTGCATGCAATACTTTCACAGTTTATTTCCATATTAAACTGATATACTCCTGGTTCTATAAATTTTTTAAATTTAAACCTTTTTACTCTATATTTTTTTTTAAAATATCCAAGCTCTTTTGCTTCACTTATAAACTGGCCTATAACAAGGCTGCCCGGCACAACAGGTTTCCCAGGAAAATGACCTGCATAGATCATATCCTTGCAATCAAATTCCCAAAAACCAGCTATTGTTTTATTTATTTCTCCCATTTTTTTTGCTTTTTATCTGCCGATTGACTCTATCTTAAGACCAAGATCACTTATCATTTCAATATCCATCTCAACACTGCGACCCATAGTTGTCAAATAATTACCTATCATAAGTCCATTTGCTCCTGCCAGAAACAGCCACGACTGAAAATCCTTTAAAGTTTTCTCTCTTCCTCCACAAACTGGAATATCTTTTAAGGGATTCATAAACCTTGCAAGGGCAATACAGCATAAAGCTTCCATGGGAGGCAGTATGGGTCTATTTTGCATTTTTGTACCAGCAACAGGAATAAGAAAATTTATGGGAATTGAATCTACATCAAGCTTTTTCAAAGTTACAAAAAATTCCAACCGCTGTTCCCATGTTTCACCCAAACCGAAAATACCTCCGCTGCATACATATAAACCCGCTTGTTTTGCATATTTAAGTGTATTAATATCTTCATGATACTCATGGGTTGTACAGATTTGATCAAAATAACTCTCTGCAGTTTCAAGATTATGATGGTACCTTGAAACTCCCATGTTTTTTAACTTTTCTGCCGATACTTCTGTGAGTTGTCCCAAAGATGCACAAAGAGAAAGGTTTGTCTGTTTTCTTATCTGTTTTACCGCATCAGAAATAATAACAAGCTCTTCCTTTGAAACAGTATGTCCACTGGTCACAAATGAAAAATTAACAGCCCCTTTTTTTTCCATTTCCACTGCAGAAGAGATCAGCTTTTTACAATCTAAAAGAGGATAAGTAACAACACCTGTATTATGAAAAGCAGATTGAGCACAAAAAGCACAATCTTGAGAACAAACCCCTGATTTTGCGTTTAATATAGCACATGTAAACACATTTTTTTTTATATACCTTCTGCTTATTCTTCCTGCATTTATTATAAGGTTTACAGGGTCTGATTCTATGGCTTTGAAAAGTATATCCTGACAAGCAAGAACATCATAGTCAGAATTATTTAATATATTTTCTGTTAACTCGTTTATTAATTTTTTTCCCATGTTTTTTAACTTAATAGCATAAAAATGTTTAAAAATATTATATTATGTGCCCTTCTAAGTCACTAAATTATTTTTCCAGACAAATTTAGTTGTTTAATAGAATTGGTCTCAGCCGTGGCTGAGGGAAACGCTTTTTAAGAAAACAATTATATGTTGAAAGGTTTATTGTCAACCTGATGTTTTTTTAATTTAAAATTTATTATAAAAATTTTGTTTGATAATATAATAATCTTATGATAATTTGTAATAACTTAATTACCCATATCTTTACTTAATAAATACCATTTTTTCTTAAAATTATATAACTACTCTAAGGGATATAATATGAACAAAACAATAAAATTAAACGAAGACATAGTTGCATCAAATGCGGAAAAAATAAGAAAAAAATTTCAAGCAGTAATAGAGACTGAAGATATCAAAGAGCTGACCGTTGATTTTGCAGATGTCAAAATGATTGATTCGCTGGGAATAGGTGTAATAATAGCAACCCATAACTCTATCAATATAAAAGAAGGTGTATTCTCTATTATAAATGCTGATGACAACATCTATAAACTATTTAAAACCATGCGCCTTGATAGTCATTTTAGTGTTAATGGAAAAATGACTAAATAATTTCATTATTTAGTCAAAAGGCTGTTATAGAACTAAACAAAACTTCTTAAATAATATGCCGTATAAAGGTGCCGCACACAGATATGTTATGCAAATAATCTTAATTATTACCTGTATTCAATAACAGCCTTATACAACAAAAAGCAGGCACAGCATATACGACTTAATCTTAAGCCCTGATAGATTTAATATATAGCACAGACACTTCCTCCATCTATAATTTACAAATGACTGTAATGGCTTATATTTTTATTACTGAACGAACTTCCTCCATGGTCTTTGCTGCAACAGATTTTGCTTTTTTATTACCTGCCTTGATAATATCATATACAAGATCAGGCTGTTTTTCATAATAAGCTCTCTTTTCCTTAACAGGTAAAAGAAATTTTTCCAGATTTTTTGACACCTTTTTTTTACAATCAACACATCCTATTGTTCCAGCACGGCAATCCATATTAATCTGTGCAATATCCTCTTTATCTGAATAAAGACCGTGAAAAGTAAAAACATTGCATATTTCAGGATTTCCAGGATCAGTTTTCTTTATCCTGTTTGGATCAGTTATCATTCTTGCTGCTTTTGCTTTTATCTCTTTTGGGGTATCTGAAAGATATATTGCATTATCATAACTTTTACTCATTTTACGCCGGTCAAGGCCTAATATTTTAGAGGTTTTTGTCAAAATAGCCTCAGGCTCAGGAAAAACCCTGCCATAGATATGGTTAAACCGCCTTGCAATCTCTCTTGTAATTTCCACATGGGGAACCTGATCTACTCCTACAGGAACACCATCTGCTTTATAAATAATTATATCTGCCGCCTGGAGTACAGGATACCCTAAGAAACCAAAGGTTGAAAGATCTCTGTTTTTAATCTGAAGAACCTGATCTTTATAAGTAGGATTTCTCTCAAGCCATGGCACCGGAGTTATCATGGAAAGAATTAAAAAAAGTTCAGCATGTTCTTTTATTTGTGACTGAACAAAAAGAGTGTTTTTATCAGGCTTTAAACCAGCACTTAACCAATCAAGCATCATATTAAAAACATTATCTGAAATGGACTCTGTATTTTCATAGTTTGTTGTCAAAGCATGCCAGTCAGCTATAAAAAAAAAACACTCATACTGATTTTGCATATCTATCCAGTTTGACAAAGCACCATGCAAATTTCCAAGATGAAGAAGACCGGTAGGGCGCATTCCACTTAATATTCGTTTTTTTGGAACCATTTTATTATATCTCCTAATTTAAAATCATTTTACAAAAGGCAATTACCACATACAATTTTGTTTTTCAACTCACTTCCCCCATAAAAATCTTGCGATATAATAAAAGATTCTATAATAACTGGTATTATTTCTATCTTCAGCAGTCAAAAAAAAATAGAAATAATGGTCAAATTTTTTAACTTTAATGTCGGAGCAAATTTAATGGGAATATTATCGTCATCTGTTTCAATAACCAGATATAATGTTAAAAACAAGCTTACAGAACCTGTTATGGAAAATATTTATAATGGTCTTAGAAAAAATACAATTGAGGATATAGACAAAGATTCAGCCGATAAAACAATAGGCTGGACATCTTTTGAAAATCCTTATGTCCCGGATTTTGAAGGTTCATCCTTTGTTTGTGGCAGTTATTTTATTTTTTCATTAAGAATTGATAAAAAAAGTGTGCCTGTGAAACTTATTAATAAATTTCTTTCACTGGAAACAGAAAAACGATTAAAAGAGACTGACCGTAAATTTTTATCAAGAAATGAAAAAAAAATAATAAAAGATGAAGTAATTGATCTTTTATATCGAAGAATTCCTGCAGCACCAAATATATATGATATAATCTGGAATTATGAACAAAATTCGATCTGGTTTTTTTCAAATCTTAAAGCCGCAAACGAGGAGCTGGAAACTCTTTTTTCCAAATCATTTAATTTAACACTCATAAGGCTTTTTCCCTATACAGATGCATATTTTATAAAAGACCTTTCAGATACTGAAAAAGATCTTTTAACAAATCTTTCACCTACAAAATTTTCGGAGTAATTAATGCTTGATATTGCCGTTGCTTACAATAGATATAAATTTTTAGGTCATGAATTTTTAACATGGCTCTGGTATTTAATAGAAAACGATCGCAAAAGCTTAACCAATGAAAAAAATGAAATTATAAGCTTAAATATTGGAAATAAAGTTGTTTTTGACAACAAAACAGACAACAATACAGAAAATATTGTTATTAAAGGTGATGATCCAGGACTTGAAGAGGGTATCATAGCATTAAAAAAAGGAGGATTTGTAACAGAAATAGATTTTTTATTTCAGGAAGGAGAGTTTCAATGGAAATTTATTGTAAAAGGAGAAAGCTTTAGTTTAAATAGCCTTAAAGCACCTGAAACAGGAAATATAGAAAAAAAAGATGATATTGAAGGAGCTTTGCTTGAAAAAATATACCTTTTTGAAAAGCCCTTATTATTAATAGAGGCTTTATATAAAAAATTTATTAAAATCAGATTATCTCCAAAATGGAATACAGAGGTTGTGCCTCTCATTAAAACGTGGATATCAAAATAAAACAAAACAGCCCATCCATCTACAGGCTGCTGCAAAGCAAATAATGTTTTACAAAAACAATCTGTATATATACAGGTTGTTACAAAATGAAAATTTCTTCAGGTTCAAGGCGGAAAATTATTTTTCCAACGCAGAAATTGGACAAAATTAGTATCTTGTAACAGCCTGTATAGCTTATTTTATAAAAAAAAGGAACAGATATGAGTAATTTATACGGTTTTCAAAAAAAATATCTAAGGGGAATTGCACACAATCTCAAACCCGTTATTATAAATGGCCAAAAAGGAGTAACAGACTCTGTAATTAAATCCATAAAAGACGCACGTGATACCCAGGAACGTATTAAATTAAAAATTAGTGATTTAAAAGAAAAAAAACAAAAAGAAGAGATACTTAACGTTATAATAGAAAAAAATATATGTGAAGTAGCTGTA
>JASFBI010000136.1 GCA_030149595.1 Desulfobacterales bacterium | reverse complement strand
TAAATTTATTTTTTTGCCTTGAACTTGAAGAAATTTTTATTCTGTAACAGCCTGTTGTTCCTAATATTATAATAAAAACGATCCATTTTCATAGATAACTGTTTTTTCACCAGTTTCAAGCGTAGCTGTTACTCTTTTTTGTTCTGTATTTACAATGTCCCAGTGAAGGGCAGAGTCGTTAAAACCCAACTCTTTTTTCATGTCTGCTGTAAGATGTTTTGGGTTGCCCATGTAGGAGTCTGAATAAGATGAGCCAAGTGCAATGTGGCAGTTGCCGTATGTGCCTCCAAAATTTTCATCAAACAGAGTGTTTGCCATGAATTTGTTGATTTTAGAAAAAGATTTGTCTGTTAATGAAAATTCTCCGAGTTTATTTGCTCCAAAATCCAAGGCAAGTTGTTTTTTTACAAATGTTTCACCCTCTTCTGCCTCAATTTTTACAGCAACTCCGTGTTTAAATTCGAGTTTGATATTTTTTATATAATTACCATTTCTGTAAGAGGGGAGGTTTGAAAAATATATTCCATGGGTTTCTCTCCAGTCCGGGGAAAAAAATATTTCAAAGCTTGGTATGTTGTGGCCGGTAAGTCCGATCCATTTTCGTTTTTTTCCTATGCATATTTTAAGATCTGTATTTTCTGATTCCACATGAATTTTTTTAATATTTAAACTGTTCAGCCATTTTTTAATTGTTAATCCCTGTCTGTAAATTGACTGCCAGTGCGAGACCGGAGATTTTTTATCAAGAAAACAAGCTTTGATTATTTGATCAGTATATTCTTGTTCTGTTAGATTTGCGTGTTTTGCAAGAACTTTAGTGGGCATCATGCAAAGAGTCCATCCAAATAATCCTGAGGCATCACGTTTGTTTAAAATATCTTTTAAATATTTTTGTGCCTTAGTAGCAGTTCCTATTTTTTCAGGTTCAATATTTTCAAGATGGGTTAAAGATTCCGGTGCATGAAGGTAGATACTGCCATTGAGATTGTTGAAAAGTTCTTTTTCACCTGGTAGTTGAAAAGTGAGCTGTGCCTCTTCTGATAACAGGTAAAAATTTTTTTCCATATCAGGAGTTTGAGCAACTCTTTGAACAGGATATAATTTTTTTTTAAGCAGTTTTGAATATAAAATTTCAGCTAACTGTACAGCCGGTTTGTGATAGCGGATAAGGACTATATTATTTGCACAAAATTTTTCTGTGCGTGCTGTTTCAAGAGCCCATATAAGAATATCAGCATATTTGTCTAATTGTTTTTTATTAAGCATTTTATCTTAATTATTATTTATGATTGGGATCTTTTAAAAAAAGACTATGGTATTCGTTTTCGCTTAAATGTGTTTTTAAGACTCTGTTAACAAGAAAATAGATCTCTTCGAGATCATCATTTGAGAATCTTTTTATTAATGTGTCCATTAAAGAGTCATCTGAAAATTTTTGAAGATAATATATAACAGTTTTTTCATCTGTCTGTCTGTTAAGACCAAAAGCAGGCATAAAATCTTCTGTTTCTACAAAATCATGTGAATGTATTGGCATTGTAAATAATCCTTCTAAATTAAATAAATTAAGTAAATTTACTTATATAATAAATATAGATAATGTCAAGTAATATGAAGTTAGTTTGGCAAAAATATTTATAATATATTGATTTTAATATATAAAACAGATAATCAGGTTTATCTATTTTTGAAGCTTCATATACAGTACAGACTGTATGTTATAATTTGTTTTGTTTAGTTTTGTAACAGCCTGTCGAGTTACGTTTTTTAATGGTAATGACATTGTTTATAAGCAGAATAAAATTGATATAACCGGCATGGCCGGAGCATGGTTATTCTTTATCGGCCACAACGAAAATTGAAACTTTCATGATTACGTTTTGTTGGACGGAGTTTCATATAAAAGTAACTTAGATTTTTAAAGGGGCCTAAATTCTAAGTAAGGTAATTGTGAAGATTTAAACACCTCCATATATATTTCATTTTTATTTATTATATATATTGATCTATAAAAAAAAATATTATATTACAAAAATGTATGGTGAATTTGTATAATTTTGTTACTTGATATATAATGTGCAGATGGATATTGTGAAAATAATCGAAGAAAAAACACTGTTTTATCAGATAAGTCTAGTATTAAATGAGCATCTTGATTTAAATAAATCTCTATATAAAGTGTTGGACATATTGTCTAATACTTTAGGTATGATGCGAGGTATTATAACAATTTTAAATCCATTGAAAAATGAGATAAGCATTGAAATAGCACATGGCATTTCAAAAATTGCCATGCTTAAAGGAAAATATAAAATAGGAGAGGGGGTTATTGGGCGTGTAATTCAGACAGGTAAGACAGTTTCAATTCCCCAAATTAGCAAGGAACCCTTATTTCTTGATAAAACAGACATAAGAAAAACAGATGCCAAGGGTATTAATGGCGAAATCTCTTTTATATGTGTACCAATAAAAAAAGGGAAACGGATTATTGGAACTTTGAGTGTTGATCTCAATTACGAGGAATCTTTTTCTTTAAAAAATGGAGTAAAGATTTTATCGGTGGTTGCCACAATGATTGCTCAGCAGGCAATTAATCTTGAAAAAATCAGAATGGAGAAACAAAAATTAGAAGATGAAAATAAGAGGCTGAAAAAGAAGCTTATAGGTAAATACAGTTTTACCAGTATTATTGGCAGAAGTAATAAGATGCGTGAAGTTTATCAGATGATTTCCCATGTTTCAAAAAGTAATGCCACTGTTCTTATCAGAGGTGAAAGCGGAACAGGAAAGGAGCTTGTGGCAAATGCAATACATTTTAACAGTCTGAGAAGACAAAAACCATTTGTTAAGGTCAATTGTGCAGCTATACCTGTAACTCTTGTTGAGAGCGAGTTCTTTGGACATGAAAAAGGCTCTTTTACAGGAGCTGTAAAGCAGAAAACAGGTAAGTTTGAAATGGCAAACAAGGGCAGTGTTTTTTTAGATGAGATTGGTTCCATTGATTTAGATGTTCAGACAAAACTTTTAAGAGTTCTTCAGGAAAAAGAATTTGAGAGAATTGGAGGATATAAAACAATCAAGGTAGATGCCAGAATAGTAGCGGCTACCAATAAAAATTTAGAGCAGGCTGTGGAAGATGAAACTTTTAGAGGGGATCTTTATTATAGATTAAATGTTTTTCCCATATATCTTCCTCCTTTAAGGGAACGAAAAACAGATATACTTCTTCTTGCTGAACATTTCCTTGAAAAATATGCAAAGGAAAACAGTAAAGAAATTAAGAGGTTTGCATCTTTATCTATAGATATGTTTATGTCCTATCATTGGCCTGGAAATGTCAGAGAACTTGAAAATTGTATTGAACGTGCTGTGCTTTTATGTGATGAAGGGGTTATTCATGGATCCCATTTGCCTCCTACTGTACAGACTGGAGAAACTTCAGGGACTTTTCCTGTAACAGCTCTTGATGAGGCTGTTTATAATCTTGAAAAAGAGATGATAGCGGATGCTTTAAAAAATAGCAGGGGTAATATTACCATGGCTGCAAAAATACTAAAAACAACAGTAAGAAAGATTTCATATAAAATGAAAATATATGATATTGATTATCGTAAATATAGATAATTTTTTATTAAGGATTATAAATTATTTTTCAGCTTTTCATTTTTTGGCTGGCTGAGATTTTTTTTGATCATTGCTGCTTGCACTGTCAAGTTTTGTATCTGCTATTATATTCTCCCGTTCTTCTTTTGGTTTGGGTTTTAATGTTAATACAGGAACGAGTACTTTATTTATCACATATATTTCTTCAACATCTTTTAATTTTTGAGGATCAGGATCTTTTTCGTTGAGTTCTTCTATTATTTCAAGTGAGCCGTCTGTTTTTTTAGCTATATACATTTTATCAATTCTCCTTTTTATAAAAAATGCATTTACTATATTCATTAATGGGGATAAGGCAAGTATAATTTGATCTTTGTGAGATATTTGTGGGCATGGATAATATTTGCATTCAGGACAAAGCATAAAAGCTGTGTGAAAATGTTTGTTTTCACACCAAAAGGATACATTTATAGAGAGAGGATCATCACTGATATAAGGAATTGTTTCCATTAAATTACTCTTTTTACCCCCTGGTTGAATGTTTTGCTTATTATCTATCTAACAGGCAAGACATGTTATTTCTGTTTTATCTCTGTCAAATACCATACAGTAGCCATTTATTGTTGCTCCGCAAGTGATAATACACGGTTGCTTGTCTGAAATATTTATGGTTGTAAAAGGGACAAGGTTTTTCAAAAAAATATTTTTACTGTTTTTCCAGATTATTTCAGGAGTATGGCTGTGGCCCCTGAAAATAATATGTTTTGGATATCTGGTAAAAATATGATCTATTTCATTTTTGCCCATTCCTCTACTCATACCTGAAGCACCTAACTCTTTTTCAAAGGGGAGCGAGTGGGTGTAAATCTCTTTTTTATGCTCAATGGACTGAGGTAAGTTTAAAAGAAAGCTTAATGATTTTTGTGATATGCAGGTATTATTTCTATCAGCATGGTTTATGGCGACTATATGATCATTATTTCCTTTTACTGCATATATTGTTTTTTGTTTTGTTAAAATAGTAAGGCATCTGTTGACAGTTTCAGGGATGGCTGAATCGCATATATCACCAAGATGATAAAACCTGCGGCAGTTTGTGTTGTTAAAAATTTCAATGGCAGATTCAATGGATCTGTAATCGCCATGGCTGTCTGCCATAATTCCTATTTTCATATTTTACAATTTAGAAAAGTTATCTGTTTTGTCCATTTTGATCAGATATTTATTACTGTATCTGCAAGCTGCATAGATGTAACAATGTCTAACATATTTGTAATTTCTCCCACCTCTTTTTTATCAAGAATATTAAAATGAGAGAGACATGTACCACATACTAGTATGCTGCACCCATTATTTTTAAGATTTTTTAAATCATTTAAAACAGTAGAGTCTTTAATTGCAAGTTTTACTCCGCTGTTAACAAATATCAGCCTCCAAAGTTCGTGTCCCATTTCCTTTAAAGTTTTTATATAATTTTCCATAAGTTTAAATCCAAGGTTGTCATCACCTGTGCCGAGACGGTCTGAAGAGACCATTACCATGATTTTTCTTGTATTTTCAGGGGGTTTTTTTATTTCAGGTGTATGTTCTTTTTCATACTTTTTAGATGTTTTTCCTGTTACAACAAAGCATTCTTCCTTGTTTTCACATGATGTATTGTATTTTGCTGATTCAAGAAAACGGAGTATATTTTGTTTTGCAGCTTCATTATCAATTATTACTCTTATTATAGCAGGTCTGTTGTTTTCTACAGCATTTTTTGTTTGAATAACAGGGGCAGGGCAGGCAAGCCCTTTTGCATCTATCTCTTTTATCATGCAACTTCCTTGATTGTCATAATTGTTTTTAAAAAAGTAAATATACAAATAAAAATAGAATATAGAGTAATGTTTCAAGATTATCAAATTTAAATTTTAAAAATGTGATTATTTGTAATAAGGTTGTTTTTAGTATATTGCATTTATTTTTTGATTTTGTTAATAAAATATTATATTTTTTTATTCATATCCTTACATACTAAAGAAAGAGGTGTTATATGAAAATATATACAGGCACTGGAGATGAGGGGTTTACAAGTCTTTTAAGTGGGAAGCGGGTATTAAAGAGTAATAAACGTATAGATGCATATGGTGATGTGGATGAGTTAAGTGCTTTTTTAGGAGTTGTATCTTCATTAGTTTGTAGTAAAAGCAGTGATATTGTAAAAGATATTGTAGAGATTCAGTCTGAATTATTAAAAGCTGGTGCATGGCTTGCGAGTGATTCTGGATCATCTTCCATAAAAAAACTTGATTTAATAACAGAGGAACCTGCAAAAAATCTTGAAAGCAGGATAGATAAGATGTCTGAAAAACTTCCTCCTTTAA
>JASFBI010000135.1 GCA_030149595.1 Desulfobacterales bacterium | reverse complement strand
CTGCAATAGACGCTGTATGTGAGGCTGTTGCTCTGGTTCCGGCATCACCCTTTCCTCCTTTGACGATGATAACAGGTTTTTCAGACTTTGCATCTGATAAAATTTTAAGGAGTCTTCTGCCATCTTTTGCACCCTCAACATACATAAAAATAATTTCAGTTTCAGGATCTGCCAGCAGATATTCTAAAAAATCACACTCATTTAAATCAAGCCCGTTTCCATAACTTACAACTTTACTGAATTTTATTCCCCTTAAAGCACCATGCCTTACAATGTCTCCTGCAAGCCCTCCGCTTTGTACAATACCACCAACATTGCCAGGTACTGCAGGCAGACCATGATTAAAGCTCAACCCTGTTTCCGGGCAATACGCTCCCATACCATTTGGTCCTATAAGGCGAATCCCAAATTTTTCAGCCTTTTTCTTAATCTTTTTTTCAAGTTTTGCTGCCTCTTCATCCCCTGTTTCGCTGAATTTAGCTGTTAAAAGATGAACAGATAGAATACCTTTTTCAAAGCATTGATCTAAAAGATTCATAACAAGCTCTGCACGCACACAGCAAATAACATAATCAATATTAAAAGGAATATTTGCAAGAGATGTAAAAGCCTTTTTACCCAAAATCTATTCGCCCCTGTGATGAACAGGTACTATCTTCCCCTTAAATCCAGAGTCCATTAAATACCGCATATATTGGTATCCATAAGAAACCATACTGTCTGAAGCACCTACAACAGCAATTGATTCAGCATAAAAAATATTTTTTATGCTTTTATATAATCTATCTTCTTTATGTAACATGCATCTCCTCCATAATGAATAAATTCGGGTGGAAAATCCAGCTCTCCCTCATGTCTGTTATTCCAAATAAATTTATGAATTTTCAATATTTTTAAATAAAAAAAATTCCTGCTTGACAGTTTGATTAATTTATACATAGATAAAAAATTATAAAAAGAAAAGAAAAAAATTAATTTTATACTGATACAAACTTATGTTCTGTTTTTTTTACTAATAAATTTAACTAAACAATGTTTAGAATATTTTTTTAAAAAAAAAGAAAAATAATTTCTCGCTATTTTTGTACCAACTAAATTTAACTCGAAATCGTTTCAGGAGGTAGTTTTATGGTAGGGATTCGATCATTTGGCGGTTATGTCCCCCGCTATCGGTTAAACCGTGGAAACATATTCAAAAGTATGGGCTGGATTAACATGGCTAACATCGCATTAAGCCGTGGTGAAAAAGCTGTTGCAAACATGGATGAAGACAGTTTAACCATGGCTGTATCTGCTAGTATAGACTGCATTAACGGATTTGATAAATCCGATCTTGGCGGAGTTTATTTTGCATCAACAACTTTTCCGTTTAAAGAGAGACAAAATGCAGGAATTGTAGCAGGTGCACTGAACATGAAGGATGATGTTCGATCACTTGATTTTGCAGGATCCCTTAAATCAGGAACATCCGCTCTTATAGCAGCTATGGAAGCCTGTGCATCCAAAGGTGCAAATAATATCGTAGTGTGCGGATCAGATTCAAGACTCGGTAAAATGGGCAGCCCCCAGGAATTAATATTCGGAGAAGCAGCAGCAGCCTTTCTTGCAAGCGATACAGATGTAATAGCAGAGTACAAAGGCTCTTTCTCTCTTTCTCTGGATTTTGTTGACCATGTCCGTGGAAGCAACTCAAACTTTGACCGGCAGTGGGAAGACAGATGGATCAGAGATATGGGATTTACAAAGATAATTCCCCAGGCAATAAATGGTTTTCTTGATAAATTCAATGTTAAAATTGAAGATTTCTCTAAAGTAATTTACCCATGCCATTACTTCCCTGCCAGAAAACAAATTGATAAAATGTTTGGTCTCTCTCCTGAAAAAGTTCAGGATACCATGTTAGGCGAAATCGGTGAAATGGGTGCAGCACAGCCCCTTACCATGCTTGCAAAAGCTTTGGAAGACGCAAAACCAGGCGATAAAATAATGGTTGTTGGATATGGAAACGGATGTGATGTTCTTGCTTTTGAAGTAACAGAAAATATCACAAAGCTTGCCAAAAGAACAGGAATATCCGGCTACCTTGCAAATAGAGCTGATCTTAAAGAGTATACCAAATATCTCACATGGCGGCATATTATAGATATTGATGCCGGACTCAGAAGCGAAGAAGATATATGGACTCGCTGGTCCCTTGACTGGAGAGAGAGAAAAACTATTTTAGGATTTTGCGGTACAAAATGCACAGAGTGCAATACACCACAGTTTCCACCACAGAAAATATGTGCTAATCCCAATTGCGGCTCAGTTGATACAAGAGAAGAGTATTGTTTTGCTGATAAAAAGGGAAAAATATTCAGCTACACTGGAGATAATCTTGCTGCATCTTTTGATCCTCCACAAATTTACGGGAATGTTGATTTTGATGGGGGCGGAAGATATATGCTTAATTGTACTGATTGTGAATTAGATGCTATTTCTGTTAGCATGCCGGTATCTTTCAGTTTTCGTATTATATTCTATGATAAAATAAGAGATATAACGAGATATTTTTGGAAAGCTGTTCCAAAACAGGGGGTGTAACTATGGCTGAAGGAATTAGAGATAAAGTTGTTGTCCTTGGTATGGGATGTACTAACTTTGGTGAACGCTGGGATGCATCTGGTGAAGATCTGATGGTTGATGCATTTATAGACTGTCTTAAAGATGCCGAGATAGATAAAAATGATATTGGAGCTGCCTGGCTTGGAAGCTGTATGCCTGATATTTCAATAGGAAGTACAGCTCTGCCATGTGCAAAAGCCTTAAAGCTTCCATTTATCCCTGTAAGCCGGGTTGAAAATGCCTGTGCTACCGGAAGTGAAGCGTTTAGAAGTGCATGTTATGCTGTAGCATCTGGTGTTGTCGATATTGCCCTTGCAATTGGTGTTGAAAAAATAAAAGATACAGGCTACGGGGGTCTTCCCATTGCAGGCTTTAGTGGACAACTTGCCAATCTTATCGGAGCAAACACATCAGCTCCTGGAATGTTTGCACAACTTGCTTCAGGATATGAAGCAAAATATAATGTCCCCATGGAAACACTAAAACAGGCCATGGCACATATCTCCTGGAAAAGTCATGAAAACGGAGCAATGAATCCAAAAGCACATCTAAGAAAAAGAGTAACAATAGAAAAAATACTTGCAGCTCCCATGATAGCATATCCTTTAGGACTCTTTGACTGTTGTGGTGTTAGTGACGGTTCGGCAGCAGCCATAGTCACAACTCCTGAAATTGCAAAAAGTATTAAAAAGAATCAGGAACTTGTAAAGGTAAAAGCTTTGCAGATTGCTGTAAGTTCCGGCGAAGAATCCATATGCAATGAATATGACGGAGCAAGTATATGGACCACAGAAATTGCTTCAAAAAGAGCATATAAAGAGGCCGGTATTAGCGACCCAAGACAAGATATAAGTCTTTTTGATGTTCATGACTGCTTTTCAATAACTGAATTCAGCACCTATGAAGATCTTGGAATTTCCAAAAAAGGGAAAGCTGTGGATGATGTTCTGGAAGGCTTTTATGACCTTCACGGCAATGGAATTCCATGTCAGACAGACGGAGGATTAAAATGTTTCGGACACCCCATTGGGGCATCAGGCTTAAGAATGCTTTTTGAAATGTACAACCAGCTTTTAGGAAGACATCCAGAAGAGAGACAGATAAAAAATCCAAAATTCGGACTAACCCACAATCTTGGTGGTCAGCCTATAAATAATGTTGTTAGTATTAATATTCTTGGAACATAGAAATATATAAATATTTTGGAAGGGTATAAAAGCCTTTCCAAAGCCCTCTTTTCCTGAAACTAAAATAAAATTATTTCAATCCAGTTCCTTACTTTTGGATATCCAGTAATATAAAACACTAAAAAGCTTTTTCTGGTCAATGGGTTTTGTTACATAATCATTCATACCAGCTTCAAGACAAAGCTTACGATCTTTATCCATTGCATGAGCTGTCATGGCTATTACAGGCAAGTCCTTAAATTTTAAATTTTCTCTAATATTTTTTGTAGCTTCATAACCATCCATAACAGGCATTTGAATATCCATTAATACGGCATCAAAATGGTTATTTGAAATAAGATCAAGGGCTTCTTTCCCGTTTTTTGCAATAGAAACACTACATCCAGCTCCTTCTAAAATTTCTCCTGCAACCTCCTGATTTATTAAATTATCTTCCACCAGCAATATTTCAGCATTTAAAATTTTACCTCCATTCAGTCCTTTTTTACCCAAAACATCAGGGACATCTTCTTTTACCTGATCCATAAACCCAAGCAGATCAACAACTGTATCCAAAAGCTTTGTTTGCTTAACAGGCTTTATAACAGTTGCATCCACAAATGCTTTTTGTATAATATCTTCACTGTTATCTGTTTTAAAAGGAGATAACAATATTATGGGAATAGCTGCAAAATCAGGCATTTTTTTTATTTGATCAACAGTATTTATCCCATATTTTAAATAAAAATCCCAGTCAAATAAAATAATATCAAAGGGATCATCCAAAAAAGCATTAATAAGCTCAAACAAGGCCTTTTGCTCTGTTTCTATAACTGTAGGCCGCATGCCAAATAAAACAGCAGATCCGCATAAACTATCCAAAACAGCACTCTTGTTCCCGGCTACTAATATCTTTTTCCCTGAAATTAATCTGCAGCGGTTATAAAAAGCCTTATCCTTTGTTTGATCTATACCAAACTCAGCAGTAAAACAGAACCTGCTCCCTTTATTAACCTTACTCTCAACCCAAAGCGTACCATTCATCATCTCAACAAGCTTTTTACTTATACTGAGACCTAGACCTGTTCCTCCATACCTGCGGCTCATAGAGCCATCTGCCTGGGTAAAAGCTGAAAATAATTTTTTCTGCTGCTTTTCAGAAATCCCTATTCCTGTATCCTGTACCGTAAATTTTATAACAATTTTCTCACCTTTTTTACTTTCCAAAACGGCCTTAGCAATAATTTCTCCAGACTCTGTAAACTTCAGAGCATTATTTACAAGATTGACAAGCACCTGCATAAGTCTTAATGAATCACCAACCAGATCATTAAGCAGACTATTTGAAAAATATATTACCATTTCAACATTTTTTCCAGCTGCTTTCTGGGCAAACATATCACAAAGATCATTCATAACCCCGTTTAATTTAAAACTATTTTGTTCTAAAGAGAACTTACCTGATTCAATTTTTGAAAAATCAAGAATATCATTAATTATCCCTAAAAGAGAGTTGGCTGAATTTCTTATTTTGCTGACATAACCGTGCTGTTTTCCAGTAATATCAGTATTTAAAACAAGCTCTGAAAATCCTATAATAGCATTCATGGGAGTTCTGATTTCATGACTCATATTGGCAAGAAACATGCTTTTGGCCTCAGATGCCTTTTGAGCAATTTTTTTATCACTTTCCGCACGATTTTTTTCAATAAAATCTGTAATATCAACCAAAAAACCTTCATAGTGTTTTAATTTATTCTTTTCATCCACCACACTTTTTATGGAAACAGATCCCCAAAACACAGTTAAATCCTTTTTATACATCTGAGCCTCGAAAACAAAAGAGGTATCTGTTGTAATTCCAAAATGATCAAACACATAAATTTCATCGGGATAAACAAAACACTGCTTTTTAAAGTCATCTATACTTTTTTTCAACTCTTCAGGTGAAGAGTAACCAATTAGCCTGGCCATTGACATGTTAGCATTTATTATTTTACCTGTCTGTGAAAGTTGAAATATACCTTCTGCTGCATTATCAAAGATACTGCGGTATTTTTCCTGGGCATTTTCCAGATCTATCCTGGCCTTTCTTTCGCTTTGTAAAGCCCTGGCCTGTATCATCTCATTCTCCCTTATAATTCTCTCCCTCTCTTTTCTCATAAAATTAATTCTATCACCCAGTGCCAAAGCTAAAAAAAC
>JASFBI010000134.1 GCA_030149595.1 Desulfobacterales bacterium | reverse complement strand
AAATATAAGGTTAGTTGAAAATCGAAAAATATAATGCAGTAAAGATAGTTTAAAAGGACTTGAGAAACGGAGTTATTTAGTGGGATCTGTGGATCGTGAAATAAGCAGAGTGGAAAGGCGCGGTTTGGAGATAGGGATAATTATGCTGGATGTGGATCATTTTAAATCTTTTAATGATATTTATGGTCATGCAACAGGTGATGCTGTATTAACTGCCCTTGGCAGTTATCTGCAAAACAGTATACGTGAAGAAGATATCGCATGCAGGTATGGTGGTGAAGAGTTTGTACTCATTCTGCCTGAGGCAAGTCTTGAAGTTACTTATGAACGTGCTGAAAAAATAAGAGAAGGAATTAAAAAAGAGGTCACAGTTACAGGCAGAAGTGAGATGCTGAACATTTCTGTTTCCATTGGAGTATCGGTTTATCCAAAACATGGGAAAAACTCTTCTGAGCTTATCGGCAAAGCTGATTCTGCTTTGTATAAGGCAAAGGCAGGCGGTAGAGACAGAACAGAAAAAGCAGTTTAACTAGTTTATTTCAGGAGTATAAACTATGGTAAAAAAATCAAAAATTACTATAATTTTTTGCTTGTATTTTTGTTTTATTTGTATTCCATGTTATGGAATACAACTCATGGATAATTTTACTGTATCCGGATTTCTCAGCCAGGGATATATGAAAACCGATAAAAATAACTGGTTTGGGAATGAAGAGAAAGGTAGTTTTAATTTTGATGAGTATGGAATAAATTTTAATTTTTCTGTGGATAAATTAAGATTAGGTGCGCAAGTTGCCGCCCGTGATATGGGTGAGTTTGGAGATAATGAACTGTTTCTTGACTGGGTACATGGTGATTATAAATTTAAAGATTATTTGGGCATAAGAGTTGGGAAATGCAAAGTGCCTTTAGGATTTTATAATGGAGGAAGAGATGTGGATATGCTCCGTGTTCCTGTTTTGCTTCCCTCCTGTGTGTATGATGAATCAAGAAGAGATATATCTAATTCCTACAGGGGGGGTGGGATATATGGTAATATTACATCATTTCTGGGAGAATTTGAATACGAATTGTGGTATGGTATCTCAGAGATAGGGAGTGCTGGTATGTATGAAAAAGGAGTGATAGATGCTATGAGTTTTAATATAAACTCTTTTATGGCAGTATTTGCATCAGCTTTTATTGAAAATGCATATGATTTGCCGCAAGGATCTGTTACAGGGATGAATTATAATAGAAACTCTATTGTGAATCCTGAAGATATAGAGGTTGCAAACGCTGCAACTCCAGGTATCTCTGTTTTGTGGATGCCATTTTTTTGCGAAGATTTAAAATTAGGAGTCTCAACCCAGTCCGTTGATCCTGATGTTGTAATACCTGTTGAGTTTGATGGGGATGTTTTAATTGCCAGCGGGCTTGTTCCCGGAGATCAAATACCTTTTAATACAACCGGATCAATATTGTTTAATGCTAAGCCTGAATATGCGTTTGTTTTTTCAGGAGAGTATTTTTTTAATGAATGGGTGTTTACATCAGAATATATAATGTATAAATTAGATTACAACCTTATTTATGAGGGTTTTTCCCCTTTTGATCTTTCAGAAATAGAGGCAATCTCTAAATTTAAAATTTCAGTACGAGGATGGTATGTACAGGCAGTGTATGAAATTTCAGATATGTTTTCTGCTGGTATCTATTATTCAGAGTTTTATCCGGACAGAACAGATAAAAAAGGTGATAAATTAAAGCAGAGGGGGATAGAAGCTCACAGGGCATGGCAAAAAGAGATTGTTCCCACATTAAGAATAGATTTTAATAAAAATCTGCTTTTAAAGCTTGAAACTCATTTTATAAACGGAACAGCCCAGCTTCTTACGGATTTTAATCCTGATGGAATAAGTAAAAACTGGATTTTATATACAGCAAAAATGACATTTAATTTTTAAAATTATAAAATAGAGTTTTGTATATTATATTCGGAGTGTGAAAATGGTCAAAAAAATAGTTTTTATTATTTTGTTCATAATAATGTTTTTTAGCATTTGCCCTGCTTCTGAATTTAAAGTGATTGTAAACAGGAGTGTTGCAATAGATTCGATAAAGAGATCTGATTTAAAAAAGATATTTTTGGGTAAGAAAACTCTGTGGGAGAATGATGATAGTATTGTTCCTGTAATTATTGGGGAAAAAGATATTCATAATGTTTTTGTACGAAAAATTGTAAAAAAGACTCCATCTCAGTTTGCAACTTACTGGAAGCGCATGGTTTTTACAGGCAGGGCAAAAAGCCTTAAAACCTTAAAAGATGAACAGGCAGTATTAAATTATGTAATAGTCACAAAAGGTGCAGTAGGGTATATATCTAAAAAAAACATACATATTCAAAATGTTAAAATAATTAGTGTCCGCTGATTGTATAATACTTGAAATAGTGTCTGAACGAAAACTGTGATTTTTTGTATCCGAATTTTATAGTATTAAAATATTGTAATTTTTTTTTAAAGAGTGTAGTAGCGTAAGTTAATAACTGATAGGAGTCTGTCCGAAGAGCTTGGGAAAAAATTTCTATTGTCGGAAAGGCTCCTATGAATGCTGTCAGATAGCAAGCTTTAAAAGAAATTTAACGGAGGTTCTGTGAAAGGGTATGTTCAGGTCTATACAGGAGATGGAAAAGGGAAGACCACAGCAGCCATAGGTCTTGCCATAAGGGCTATGGGAGCTGGCTTAAGAGTATATATTGCTCAGTTTATAAAAAAAGGGGATTATAGTGAAATATCTGCCTTAGATAAGTTTTATCCAAAAATAACAGTTAAGCAGTTTGGCTGCGGCAGATTTATTAAGGGTAAGCCTGCTGTTTCTGATATAGTTGCTGCAAAAGAGGGTGCTGTTGAGATAAAAAAGCTTGTAGAAGATGGCGAATTTGATGTGGTTATACTTGATGAAGCAAATACAGCTGTTTTATGTAATATTTTATCTGCTAATGACCTTATTGAAATTATTGATTGTAAACCGGATAATGTGGAAATTGTACTTA
Source organism: Desulfobacterales bacterium (assembly GCA_030149595.1). Classification (GTDB taxonomy): domain Bacteria; phylum Desulfobacterota; class Desulfobacteria; order Desulfobacterales; family DAOWNP01; genus DAOWNP01. The sequence continues at coordinate 2,943 of JASFBI010000134.1, read as the reverse complement.
CAGGACGCTCAGCCCATGATAAAATTATCAAAAGGGCAGATCTTGTTACTGAAATGAAAGAGATTAAACATTATTATAAAAAAGGTGTAAAGGCCAGGGTTGGCATTGAAAAATAAAGATGAGCATAAAGCAGGCCGGTGTATTTGTGTTTTTGGTACAGGTTCTGATGTGGGTAAAAGTATAGTTGCAACTGCATTGTGCCGTATATTGACAAACAGAGGTTTTTCTGTGGCTCCTTTTAAAGCTCAGAATATGTCAAATAATTCCGGTGTAACTTTTGATGGGCTTGAGATGGGGCGTGCCCAGATTGTTCAGGCTGAAGCTGCAAAAATATTCCCGCATGTTGATATGAATCCTATATTGTTAAAGCCTACCAGTGAAACAGGTGCCCAGGTTGTACTTTTTGGCAAGGTTCTAAAAAATACAAAAGCTTCTGAATATCATAAAAAAAAAAAAGCTCTTTTTTTGCAGGTCTGTTGTGCCTTGGACAGGCTTAAAAGTAAGTATGATTTTATAATAATTGAAGGGGCTGGTTCCTGTGCTGAAGTTAATTTTATGGAAAATGATCTGGTAAATATGCCTATTGCTGAATATGCCGGAGGCCCTGTTATTTTAGTGGGAGATATCCATAAAGGTGGGGTTTTTGCTCAAATTGTAGGTACACTGGAGTGTCTTCCTGAAAAATTCAGGGATCTGATTTCAGGGTTTATTATAAACAGGTTCAGGGGGGATTTGACTCTTTTTGAATCAGGTACAAGCTGGATTGAGGAAAAAACAGGAAAATATGTGTTTGGTGTGCTTCCCTGGTATAACCATATTAATATTGAGGCTGAAGATTCCGTTGTCATTGAGAAACCGGTAGTAAAAGATGTTTTATTTAATAATAATAACCCTTCCATAGCAATTATCAGAACTCCTCATATTTCAAATTTTACTGATTTTGAGCCTCTTTTTGAAATATCTGAAATAAATATCTGTTATGTTTTAGAACCAGAGGATCTGTCTGAGTTTAATTGTGTTATAATACCTGGGTCAAAAAGTACTATATCTGATTTGAAATGGATAGAAAAAACAGGGTGGGCTGAAAAAATAAAAGAGTATGCCAAACAGCCTGCAAGTCATATCTTAGGTGTTTGCGGAGGTTATCAGATGATGGGTGACTGTATCCATGATCCTGAAGGATTGGAAGGCACTCCTGCATCTGTTTCAGGTCTTTCTCTTCTGCCCGTTGAAACAACATTGAAAACGCCTAAAATTACAGCAATAACTGTTTTTGGTTTAGATGGTGTTTTTAGCGTTGGGTATGAAATTCATATGGGGCATACCAAGGTTTGTGGTGGGAAATCAATGTTTGGTATAAAAGAGAGAAATGGTCAGGCCTGTGACATAGAAGATGGATGTGTTTCTGATAATAAAAGGTTTATGGGGACATATATCCATGGTCTTTTTGATTCAGTAAAAATCATTTTAAAATGGCTTGCTTCCATAAATATAAAAAATGTAAAAATAGACAGGTCATTTGGTCTTGAGGCAAGGGATGCAGAGTATGATCTTTTGGCAGAGCATTTTGAAAAACATATTGATATGGAAAAAATTTATGAACAGGTAGGGCTGGTATGAGTTGTTTTTGATTGTATCATGAAAGAGCGTAAAATACGCCTCTTTCATGATTTGCTGAGGCCGATCAAGGTAAAAATCCAGATCGGCCTTATGGATGGCTACTTTTTATTTTTTTTCCTGTTTTGCATTCTTGGTATTGCTTCCTGATTTTCTTTAAGTATCTTTTCTACATCACTGTCTGAATAGTTCAGAATACTTTGTAATATCTCTTTGGTATGAACTCCAAGGTCAGGTGCAGATTCATTTTCTCCTTCTATAATCCCCGGCATTTTAAATATAGAACCTATGGTTTTATATTTGTCGCCTTTTAAATCCATCTCTTTTATCATGTTATTGTGTATAACCTGAGGATCATTTACAACATCTTCGTAGTTTAGTACAGGTCCTGATGCTATGTCGTTTTCATCCCGGAAAAGTTTTAACCAGTACTTTGTTGTTTCCTGCTTTAGCGCTTTTTCAAAATGAGACATGAATTTATCTTTATTTATAATCCTGTTGATAGGGCTGTCAAGATCCGGGTCTTTTTTTATATGCTCAAGGTTTGTAAGTTTAATAAGCAGGGAGTCATCACTGGGACCTATGGTTATAAATCCATCTTTTGTTTCAAATAGTCCGTATGTAGGAAGCATGTGGTGTCTTCTTCCCTGCATGCCAGGTGGATTGCCTGTTGCAAACATGGTTTGAAAAAGAACTTTCTGCATAAATATCATTGAATCAAGGAGATTTACTTCTGCTCTAACTCCTTTTTTTTCATTTGATCTGCTTATTATGGAAGCTAAAACAGATAAAACAGCATAAATTCCGCCCATCATATCTGCCATGGCAATTCCTCCGGGAATTACAGGAGGTCTGCCTTCTTCGCCTGAAACACTCAATATTCCGCTGTGGCCGCAGGCAATAATGTCATATGCAGGATATTTAGTATATGGGCCTTTATGGCCATAGCCTGAGATATTGCATCTGATAATCTGGGGATTAATTTTTTTTAATGCATCAAAGTCAGAACCCTGTTTTTCTAAAACATCTGCTCTAAAATTGGAATAAACAACATCAGAATTTTTAACAAGATCGTAAAAGGCTTTTTTGCCTTTTTTACTTTCTAAATCAAGAACTATGCTTTTTTTATCTCTGTTTAAAGATAACATATAATAATTTAATATGTTAACAGTGGGATTTCCTACTCTTAAAAGATCTCCAACTGGTGATTCCAGCTTTATTATCTCAGCTCCAAGATCTCCCCGCAGCATGGTACCAAACGGTCCTGCATGAGCCTGACTGCGATTAAGCACTCTTATCCCGTTTACTAGGCCTTTTGCTATTGCC
>JASFBI010000133.1 GCA_030149595.1 Desulfobacterales bacterium | reverse complement strand
GGTTATAATCGGCTATTAAATAGGTTGTCAACAATAATTTAGTGATACTTCCTTTTAAAGGCAAACTTTCTGAAAAAAGAAAAGCTATTGAATATTCTGAAGGAAACTGGAGCCAAAGGGCGGAACATGTGATAGTGTTTGTAACAGCCTGTTTAATGATAGAGGGCATGGCCGTTGGTTATTAATAGTTTTATGAGTATAAAAGTTTTTCTAAAAATTCTAAAGAGTCCTGTAAATCATTTCTGGAAAAAACTTCCACAGAAACTGGTTTTGTAAAATCTTTTAATATTTCCACTATTTTTTCACTATTTTTCCCACTGAGGTTTTTAAGAGAAGTATGATCAACAATTCCATCTGATCCGTGGAGATGAATAATTTTTATTCTGTCTCTGTATTTTTCATACATTAATGAAATATCAACTTGTTCCATAATAAGATGTCCAATATCAAGGCATACTCCAAGCTTAAAATCAGATAAAAGTTCATCTAACAGTTCACAGGGATAATTTAAATTTTCAATTGTAAAGTCTGAACAGCTGACTCCTGATTTTTCAAAAAATTCAAAACTTTTTCTTAAACATTTTTTCCATTTTAAAATCTCTTTTTTATCCATACAGTTTTGATTCATATTTAAATGGAGTGTCCGTGTTGAAGGCTTCAAAGACTCTGTAAGATCAATAAAGTTTAATACAGTATCCATGGCATATTTTCTGATTTTTTCCTTATAATGGCCAAGATAAATATCAACAGGCATATGAATATTATATGTAAGAGTAAATTTATCACCCATATCTTTTAACTGTTTTATAACCCCATGGGATGGTGTACAAGACAGTGCGCTTTCAAATAAAAGAAGTTCAATTTCATCAACACAGGGTCCAATCATTTTTACATTAGCAACATATCCGTCCTTATAGATAAAGGATGGAACACTAAGTATAAAGGGGAATCTGTTTTTATAAGATTTTAAAAGTGGCTGGTGCATTGTTTTAATATTTTCCCTATTTTTTTATAACCATTTGCCAGTCTGTCTCTTCACTAAATACTTCTTTAATTGTAATCTTTTTTAATTTATTTTCAATTATTAATGATGAGTTTGTACCCAAAATAGCAGTTTTGGGGAAAATTTCTCCGGTTATCTTAATCTCTGGGTTTCCTTTTTCCTGCTCCATCCATTTTAAAATAGTATTTTTCTCTTCTGTCAGGGATAGAATATCTTCGGTTAATTTTAAAATAATATTTTTTTTCTCTGAATTCTTTTTTTCTAAGTCATCCTGTTTATTAAACAGCAGGGCTAAAGTATTTTTAGAATTTTCAGCACTTTTATCAAGAGTTTTTATAAGATTATCTGCATTTGCAAAAAAATCATTATTTGCTGTTTTTCTGTTTTTAAGTGTATCAAGTTTTTTCTGTATCTGGGTTTTTTGGATTTGGCTGCGATCCTGTATATGAGCATGTTTAGCAATCTCAGCTTCATTATCATTATATATTTTGATATTTGCTTCATACTCTTTATTATGTGTATTCAAAGACTCTTTTTGGACACTAATATTAAACATCAGTTTATCTGTCATTTTTTTGGCCTGATCATCTTTTCCAACAGCTATTTTACAAGGTTTTGATATTTCGGTTCCAATATCTTTGGTATAAACGCCTGCTTTTGCAGATATAAAAGAAGAAATTATCTTGCCGGTTTTACAAATAAAACGGCCGCTGGTTCTCACCTTTGATTCAATAACTTCCTTTAAAACAGTAATATCTCCAAATGATTTAATGTTTGAAGATTTTAAAAATTTACTTTTAACTGTGCCTTCGTTTTTTATCTTTGAGTTAATTATACCTCCTGATACAAGAAGGTCTCCTGTAATATCTATATCTGCACCAAATATCTCAACAACCTTAAGGTTATTCCCTTTTACACTAAATCCATTGTTTATTTTGCCTTTTACAATAATATCTCCGTCAAAGTTTATGTTTCCTGTGTTATAATCAACATCTCCATTAATTATGTATTCTGAAGATACTATAACAGCACCTCCTATGGTTAAACCAGGCTTTCCATCAATGGTCGCTATAACCTGATTATCAGAAGTAATAGCTGCACCTGCTTTGGCCAAAAGCTTTGCATCCTTTACAGGTGTTACTTCAATTATATTTCCAAAAATATCAGAACCAGGTTTTGCTGGTTTTATATAGTGTTTTTTGGCTAATATATCCCCTTTTTTAACATGGGGTATAAGACCTCTGTCTTTATAATCAATGCTCCCGTCATCTAACTCCTTTCCTGCTTTTTTATAGTCAGCATCAAAAAAATATTCTATGTGTGCGTCTTTTCCCAAAACAGGAAGAAACCCTTTAGCTACAATTAAACTACTGTTTTCATTATTATAATTTTCAATAAAATTTAAAATAACAGAATCATCAATAACCCCTTGTAAAAGATTATTCCGGTTAATTATATTTTTAATATCTTCCATGGTTAATGGTTTTGATAAATCATCAGGAACCTCTATTTTAGCTTCTAATTTATCTTTACTAATCACTATGCTGATCTTTTTTCCAGAAACATTTTTTTGTTTTGTAGTATCAGATTTTTCTTCGGTTTCATTATGTAATAAAGCATCACTCTCTATTTTATTTTTATCTTCTTTTTTTGGCCTGTGACTTTCATCTGCCTCTTTGGGTTCAATATCCTGAAGTAATTTACCTGACTTGTTTATATATATTTTTGAAAACTCAGTAAATAGCAGATTATAGTCTTTTTTTTCAATAATACCACTGTTTATTAGAATTTTACTGATTTTACTGCAGGAAGAGGTGTTTTTATATTCAGATGCTTGTTGTTCTAAGGCTTTTTGAACCTGCTCTGGATTTGTATATCCCTTGTTAATAAGAAACTTCCCAAATTTTTTTCCAATCTTCCTTTTTGCTGCAACCTGAAGTTGTATTTTTATTACATTTGTAATTATCTTTTCTCCATAAAGAAACTCTTCAAAAAGCAGATCTTTTTCTGAAAGTTTTTTTTTCATGAAGTTTCTGAATGATTTTATTAAAATCAACTCTGGAATAATTTTATTATCTATGGAAATCTTAAATACTGCAAAATCATTTACCTCTATGCTGTCTGCCCCTGCCTGTTTTCTGTCCTGGGATTTCTCTTCTTCTATATTTTCCCCAGGCTTTTCTGTTTTATCATCTATCTTTTTTTTAAATTTGGAGATACGCAGTCCAATATCAATTAAAATTTGCAATTCCAAAAAGTCAAAAGGGTAGGGGAGAAACTGGTCGCCACCATTTTTATAACAGGAAATTCTATCTGTTTTATCAGTATTTTCAGAAATAATAATTTTATAAACATAACTTGTTTTTTCAAAGGAAGCTTTACTACACACATCCAAAATATTATAAATATTTTTATTTTTATTAATTATTACAACAGCTATGTCATATTTTTTAAATAATTTTATTAATTCATCTTCTTTAAAAACAGAAAGAACACTGTAACCTGCTTCATCAATTTTATTAACCAGTTCTTCTCCTTCATCAATTTTATTATTTACAACAAGAATTTTCATAACTTGTTTGCTCCATGAAAAAATATATATAGCTGGATAAATAAAGGTAATAAAATTTTGCAGATAAGATAAAAATAAATATTAATGTACAAAAATTATAGTATACTATCCAACAATATCTTACTATTATATTAATTGCAAAAAGAATAGTAAAAAATATCAATAATATCTGTTATTTATAATCAGGCAGGAGGGGTATGGTTAATTTCGAAAAAACAGAAGCTCCCGGCTTTTAAAATGTTGTTTTGTCTTCAGTTCTAAATTTTTATAGAACCGGCATGGCCGGAGCATGGTTATTTGCATCGGGCACAACGAAAATTGAAACTCTCATGATTACGGTTTGTTGGACAGAGTTTCATATAAAAAAAACCGGGAAATCTTATGAAAAATAAAAATATTATAGGTTATTTTAAATCTCTACCTGAAATTTTTAAAATACCCCTTGCAATAATAAGATGCTGAATCTGGCCAGTTCCTTCAAAAATATCTAAAATTTTACTGTCTCTCATCCATTTTTCAGCAAGATCTTTACGTGAATATCCAATAGGGCCTAAAAGGTCACAGCATTTTTGAGTAATTAAAGTTCCATACCGACCAGCCTTAGCTTTTGACATAGAAGCTTCAATACCATTAAACTCTTTATTATCAGCCATCCATGCAGCTCTCCATGAAAGAAGCCGCATGGCTTCAAGATTTGCTTCCATCATATAAAAATCTTTTTCAATTCCGGACAGGTTTTTACCTAATTTATTATAGTCTAATTTTATTCCGGACTCTTCAATTTTTTCTTTGGTAAATTCTAAAGCAGCACGGGCAACTCCACATGACATAGCAGCAACCATAGGCCTTGTATTATTAAAGGTCTGCATTACTCCTTTAAAACCCTCTGTGGTGTTTTTCTTGATCTCAGGGCTTCCAAGAATATTTCCTTTTGGGATACGGCAGTCTTTAAGTACCATTGTCCCTGTGTCTGAAGCTCTGACTCCGAGCTTATGTTCCAAATGTTCAAGAGTAAATCCTGGTGTTCCTTTTTCAACAATAAAAGATTTAATACCGCCTTTTCCGGCACTTTTATCAACAGTTGCCCATACAACAACTTCATCACATCTGCTGGCACTTGTTACAAAAATCTTTTCGCCATTTAACACCCACTCATCACCATCTAAATCAGCTGTTGTTGAAATGGAGCCGGAATCAGAACCTGATTCAGCCTCTGTTATTGCCATGGCAGCCCATTTACCTGTACCAAACTTTTCTTTTTGTTCATCTGTAGCAACAGCATCAATTGCTGCATTCCCCAAACCTGCATTGGGAATAGTCAGCATAAGACCACAATCACCCCAGCATAACTCTTCAACAGAAATTAGTGTTTGCATATTCTGGCCTACTTCAGGCTTTTTCTTACCTTTTTTAGGTTTATCACTTTTTTTTGGAGCTACAGGCATCAACTCTTTGAATATATCAAGTTCCTTGGGATATTCGTGTTCTGCTTCATCATACTTGCGGGAAATTGGTCTAAAAAGTCCTTCAACCAGATCATGCATGTTTTTTCTTAAACTTTTTAAAGACTCTGGTGCTTCTAAATTAATCATAATTACCTCCGAAAAAAATCAGTTTTAGCTGATATTTTTGCAAAAAAAATAGTATTATACAGTTGCTATAGCTTCAATAATAGAGATACCCCTGCCATTTCTATAATATCTTTCAACAGGATATTCACGAATATAACCATGTCCACCCATAACCTGAACACCATAGTCTGTAATTTTCATTGCCATTTCTCCGGCATACATTTTAGCAAGAAATGCTTCTTTTTTCGCGTCTTTACCTGCTTCTAACTTTGATGCAGCTTTCCATGTCATAAGCCGCATAGCGTCTACTTCATAGGCCATTTCAGCTAACATAAACGCTATAGACTGCCTGTTTACTATGGGTTCGCCAAACTGTTTTCTATCGTTGGCATAATTTTTTGCAAATTCAAAAGAAGCTTTGGCAACACCTGTACCTATAGCAGACATTCCTATTCTGCTTCTTTGGAGAATTCTATCATAATTACAGCCATTTTTTTCACCAAGACGATCGGAAGCTTTTATTTCACAATTTTCTAATTCAATTTCATTAGTTTCAAGAGAATATAATCCCAAATTTTTTTCTCTTTCGCTGATTTTTATACCAGGATTATCTTTGTTAATAATAAAAATATTATTAACTCCATCTAATTTTGCTTCAACCATTATATCGTCTGATTTAGCAGCAAGAGGTACAAAACATTTTTTACCGTTGATTATATAGGAACCGTTTTTCTTTACAGCTTCAGTCTGTAAATCCATGGCATCAAAGGCAAATGAAGGTTCATTAACAGCAAATGTGCAGGGAGTATATTTTTCATCGCAATATTTAGGCAAATACTTTTTCTTCTGAGCATCT
>JASFBI010000450.1 GCA_030149595.1 Desulfobacterales bacterium | reverse complement strand
ATGGCTGCCTGATTCTGCCTGATAAAAACAACCCTGTTATAATCTAATTTATGGATTCTTGCCATAGCTCCTGATGCTCCTGTTAAAGGACAATTAAAATTTATAACCCCTGCCCTGATTTTATTATAAAATTGATTATACAAACTCTGAGAATCACTGAATAATCCTGCACAAAGACCAAATTTTGTGTTATTTGCCATATCTATTGCATGATTAAAATCATCAAAACGGATAAGTTGCAAAAAAGGACCAAAATACTCTCTGTCAGGAAGATTGGAAATCTTTGTAACATCCATTAAACCAGGTGAAATAAATCCTGTTTTCTCTTTTAAAATTTTCATTGAAATTACAGGAATGCCCCCCATTTTTTTTAGATTTTCCTGATCTTTTATAAGCATTTTTGCACTTTGATTTGATATAACAGGTCCCATAAATGGTTCTGTTGTATCATTATACGTACCAATCTTTATTTTTAAAACAGATTTTTTTAGCATAGAGATAAACATATCACCCATATCTCCAGATGGAACAAAAATCCGCCGGGCACATGAACATCTCTGGCCTGCTGATATATAAGCAGATATAACAGTATTGTATACAGCAGCTTTTATGTCTGATAAATCATCCGATATAATAAGCGGATTATTCCCCCCCATTTCAAGTGCCAGAATTTTATCAGGATTATTTGCAAACTGATTTTGGAACTTTATTCCTGCCTCTATTCCGCCTGTAAAAAAAAGACCATCTACATTATTATTCTCTCCAAGCAGTCTCCCTGAATTTCTATCTCCACAAATCAAATTTATTACACCTTTTGGTAAATTTGTCTGTTCCCACAAAGAAACTGTTTTTTGAGCCACAAGGGGAGTTTTGCTGCTGGGTTTAAAAACTACAGTATTACCTGCTATCAAAGCTGGAATAATATGACCGTTTGGCAGATGTCCTGGAAAATTATATGGACCTAAAACAGCTACAACACCATGGGGTTTATGCCTTAAAACCGCATTACCATCATTTAATACAAACTCTTTAACACCAGTACGCTCCTTATAAGCCTTTATAGATATGTCAGCCTTCGCAATCATAGAACCCACTTCAGATTCTGCTTCCCACAGAGGTTTTCCAGTTTCCTTAGAAATTATTTCAGCAAGCTCCTGCCTGTTTGTTGTAAGAAGTGCAATAAATTTTAAAATATAGCTGCACCGGTTTTCAAAGGATAGTTCACTCCATAACAAAAAAGCATTTCGGGCAGATTTTACTGCACAGACAACCTGAGTGTTATCTGCATATTTTTTTTTATAAATTATTTCTCCAGTAGCAGGATTTTTTGATATAAACTGATCACCTTTACCATAAATCCATTTATTATCAATAAAAAGAGATTGATTATCCATATATTATATCCCATATAACCGGCATGGCCGGAGCATTGTTATTAGCATCGGCCACAGCAAAAAATAAAACTCTCATGATTACAGTTTGTTGGACGGAGTTTCATATAAAAATATTTTAATTTAAAGGAGCAGCTATAATTAGATCATTAGTATCTACCTGTAACTGTCTTGCACAGTTTTTATCAATTATTATTTTATCATGCTCAAAATCAGGTTTTATTAGACAACACCTGAAATCTGACAACCTGTTATTACTGATAATATAAGTTATTTTTTTTGATATTTTGATATTTTTTATGCAGATACGATACTGCCTGCAGGATCTTATCTGCATAATATTGTTCTTTTGAGCTTCTATTGTAGGTCCTGCATCAAATATATCCACATACCCCTGAAAACTGAATCCCTGTTTTTCAAGCATTTTAAATGCCGGATAAGTTGCTTTGTGAACTTTTCCTATGGTATTTTGTGCTTTTTTACTAAGTAAATTTATATATACAGGATGCCTAG
>JASFBI010000449.1 GCA_030149595.1 Desulfobacterales bacterium | reverse complement strand
TCGATTCTTTTAAGTACAGGTGGATGGGAATAGTTTAAAAAAGCATAAAAATCGTGCGGGCAAAGATTGGAAAGATTATTTACAGAGAGTTTTTTTAAAGCACCAATAAGGGCTGTGCTGTTTCTGGTTGTTTTTGCTGCAAATTTATCTGCCTGAAATTCATGCTTTCTTGAGAGAATATTCATAAAAATATTTGTTATAAAGTCTATTGGTGAAAAAAGAAGGCTAAAGAAAATCATTCCCGCATATACTGACATCTCTTTTACATAAAAAGCATCAAATAATGGTTGATATGTTAAGCAGATTGACAGAATAAAAAATGTTATTCCGGTTTGAACGCTTAATATTGCAAATGTTTTTATTATGTGCCTCTTTTTATAATGTCCCATTTCATGGGCAAGAATAGCAACAAGCTCAGGGATTGTATGTTTTTCTATTAAAGTATCATAAAGTACTATTTTTTTATGTTTTCCAATTCCTGTGAAAAAAGCATTGGATTTTGAAGATCGTTTAGATCCATCCATTATAAAAATATTGACCAGTGGAAAATCAATGGAATCTGCATATGCAAAAATAGCATCTTTTAATTCTTTATCTTCCAATGGTAAAAATTTATTAAACAGAGGCATTATAAAGGAAGGTATAATAATTTGCATTAAAAGGGCAAATGCCATAAGAGCTGTAAAACAATAGATCCATGCATTTGTGCCTGTATACTGGAAAAAAGCAAGTAGTCCGCCAACAAGGGGTATTCCTATAAGAATGGCCAGAACTCCTCCCTTTAGTATATCTGTTAAAAATATTTTTACAGTGGTTTTATTGAATCCGAATTTCTTTTCAATTACAAAGGTTTTATAAATAGAGAAGGGAAAGCTTAGAATAGTTTTTGATAGTATAAGTATACCTATATAAATAATTCCCGTTGTAACTGGTCCATAATTAAATTCCCGCACATAGCAGTCTAATATGGCAAAGCCTTTTAAAAACCAGAATAGAAGAGTTATTGATATACTAAAAGCAGATGTTATTAATTCAAAACTGGTGTTTGTTTTCAGATAATTTTGAGATTTTTTATACTCTTTTTTTGAATAGACTCCTTCAAATTCACTGGGAAGATTTGTTTTTATTGCTTTTAAATTCAAAATATCAGCAAAGAGCTGAATTAAAAAATCTAAAATTAAACTAAGCAGGATGATAATTGCTATTGGGTTCATATTAATTTTCCATGGAAAATAGTTTCATGTATTTTTATTTGAATAACGGCCATGAAGCTGATTTGGATTTTACACCAAATTACCCTCAACAAAACGACAGGCTGTTACAGTATATAGCGTTCCCTCAGCCATGGCTGAGACCAATCTTCTAAGCTACTAAATTATAGGGGAAAATAATTCAGTTACTTAGAAGTACAATTTATTATAATTAGTTTATCAATATTGTTTATAGGTGTTGATTATAAACTTCTGTTTTGATAAAAGCACTGATTAATGAACTTAGTTAATCAGTTAGATATAATATGAAATATTTAAAAATTCAATCTGTTTAAAAAAAAAAGTGTAATAAAATATGAAACAAGTTGTAGCTATAATAGGCAGGCCAAATGTAGGTAAATCTACATTTTTTAATAGAATAACCAAATCAAAACAGGCAATAGTAAATAATCTTCCTGGTGTAACAAGAGATAGAAATTATAAGGAAGCATCATGGAATAATAAAGAGTTTATAATAATTGACACAGGCGGCTTTATCTCAAATGATGAAGATGGTTTTGCAGGGCCGATTCATTTTCAGGTAAAGGAGGCTATAAAGCATGCAGATATTATTATTTTTATTCTTGCTGGTAAGTTTGGAGTATCACCCTATGATCTGAATATTGTAAAGATACTAAGAGAAGTTCCAGATAAA
>JASFBI010000448.1 GCA_030149595.1 Desulfobacterales bacterium | reverse complement strand
AAAATGCCTTTGCAATGTAATTGTCTTTGGTGCTGTCAGGTGGCAGGGTCAAATATACTGGATTATCTCAAACTGTTCAAAAACCAAAATAAAAAAGATAAATCCCAAAGTTTTAAATATACTAAGAAGAGTGATTTTCCAGATAAAATTTTTAACTAAAATACCCTGTTCTGCTGCAGTAAATACCAGTGTAGAATTAGCAAAAAAAAACGCCCCCACATGGGTTACAGGTTACGTAAACGCTACTTTAAGGAAAATAGCCGCTGATATAGAATCTCTCCCTTTTCCAGATATAGATAACGACCCTGCTTTTTTTATATCAATTCAACACTCAACTGCCCTGTGGATGGCAGACAACTGGATAAAGCGTTTTGGAATAAAAGAGACACTGCTGTTATGCGAAAAAATAAACACCATACCCCCCATCACAATACGCACAAACACCAGTCTTGTATCAAGAGATACTCTTTTAAAATCAATTAAAGAGCTTTCCAGCCATGCAAAGATTACAGATTTATCACCTGTCGGCATCTCTTTTTATTCACCAAAAACTCCTCTGCACATGTTTTCATCCTTAAAAAAAGGGTGGTTCAGTGTACAGGACGAAGCAGCACAGCTTGTATCTTTTTTTCTTGACCCAAAGCCAGGTGAAACAGTTTTGGATGCATGTGCAGGTCTTGGGGGAAAAACAGGACACATTGCCCAGTTGATGAAAAACAGAGGCAAGCTGTCTGCTCAGGATATAAACAAAAAGAAATTACTCATTCTTGAAAAAAAGATTAAGCAGCTTAAAATAACCATTGTTAAAACTTTACACCATGATTTAAACAAACCTTTAAACAAGCTGACAGATAAAAAATATGACAAAATTCTACTTGATGCTCCCTGTTCAGGAATGGGTGTATTAAGACGAAATCCAGATTTAAAATGGTCAATTACAAAAAAGACTCTTGAAGAAAATCAGCAAAAACAGATAGATTTTCTGCTCAATTTATCAGACTCATTAAAAGTTAACGGTATTATGGTATATGTTGTATGCAGTACTGAAAAAGAAGAGACAGTTGATGTATTAAATAAATTTTTATCTGTATCTGATGATTTTAAAATAACACCTGCCCCAAAAACTTCTATGTTCAGTGAGAAAAACATAATAAACAACCAGAGTTTTTTAGAAACATTTCCACATATACATAACATGGATGGGTTTTTTGCGGCCCGCCTGGTAAAAATCAGATAATTTTTTCAGACTTTTGAAAATCATAAAAATAGTCCATAATATCCGATCTTGAAACTATTCCTGATAGTTTATCATCTGAAAAAACAGGAAGTCTGCCCACATCATATTTTATCATTATCCTGACAGCTTTCATGGGACTCATGCTGGATTGAATCGTTTTTATACTCCTGCTCATATAGGCTTTTACAGGAATAGTGTCCAGGCAGGCTCCTTTTTTTGCTCTGGAAAAATCCCTCTTTGAAATAATCCCGATGATTTTATTTTTTTTATTTACAACAGGAACCCCGGTACATCTGTTTTCGGCTAATATTTTTTTCACCTCTGCCATTTTTGTCTCATCCTCTATAGTTACAACAGGAAAAGACATTAAATCTGAAATTTTTACAGCTCCAAATTTCCCGGTTTTAAGCATACTATAAATCTTTTCGGTAATCTCTCCTGTTTTTCCGGTTTTAATAACAGCAGACCCTGCTCCCTGGTGTCCTCCTCCTCCAAGCTTCCTCATAACAGAACCAATACTTAAATCTTCACTCCTGCTTCTGCCTATAACAACAGAAACCTCTCTCTCTTTATCAACAAAAACACAAAATGCAGCATCAACATTTAAAACATCCCTGAACATATGAACCACTATGGAAAGGTTTCCAACACAGCCCTTTATGTCTATCTCCCTTATACACA
>JASFBI010000132.1 GCA_030149595.1 Desulfobacterales bacterium | reverse complement strand
ATCGTTACTTATAGCTGCATCAATACTTATCTACACACCAGTTGCTGATAATAAATCATATACCAGTTTATGGCTGGCTTTTCATATTTTTACAATTTTTATTGGAGAAGCGTCCCTTGCTCTTGCCTGTGCTACATCAATTTTATACCTTGCCCAGGAAAAAAGCATTAAAACAAAAAAAACCGGCTTTTTTTTCAAACGCCTTCCTTCTATTAATTTACTTGACATCACAACATACAAGTGTATCATTATTGGTTTTTCCCTGCTTACACTTGGCCTTGTATCAGGTTCTGTATATGCAAATTTTATTTGGGGAAAATTCTGGAGCTGGGATCCTAAAGAGATATGGTCAGGCATTACATGGATAGTATATGCTGTGATCCTGCACCAGAGATTTACATCCAGATGGCAGGGAAAACATACTGCAATCCTATCCATTATCGGCTTTGCAGTTGTTATATTTACCTTTTTAGGAGTTAATTTGTTTTTATCAGGGCACCATGATAATTTCACTAAATAAAGAAAAAAACATACGTTTTTTCTTTAATAAATTTTACTTATTTATTAATTAATATGCTCAAAATAGCCTTAATCGGATTAAATCATAATACAGCACCAATTGCTCTAAGGGAATGCTTTGCTTTTTCAGACAGTGAAATATATGAAGCAATAAAGATCCTGCACAGCTTAGAACACATTGAAGAAGTCATTCTTATTTCAACCTGCAATAGAATGGAAATACTTATGACTACCAGCAACATAAAACAGGCTGTTAATAGTGCTAAAAACTTTCTTGAAAATTTTAAAAATATCTCTTCTGATAAATTTACCAATTTTTTATATATTCACAAAAATGAACTGGCTATAAAACACATTTTCAGGGTAGCTTCAAGCCTTGATTCAATGATAGTTGGAGAGCCACAAATACTCGGACAGCTTAAAAATGCTTTTAAGACAGCCACCATACAAAAAACAGCAGGGGTAATCTTAAATCGTCTGCTTCACAGATCTTTTTTTGTTGCAAAAAAAATACGCAGTGAAACCGGAATAGGAGGATGTGCTGTTTCCATCAGCTATGCTGCAATTGAACTTGCCCGAAAAATTTTTGGCAGCTTAAATGGGAAAAAAGTACTGCTTATAGGAGCCGGTGAAATGGCAGAGCTTGCTGTAGAGCATCTGATACGACATAAAGCAGAAAATATTTTTGTAGCAAACCGCACCTTTAAACGGGGGGTTATGCTTGCCAAAACTTTTAACGGAACAGCCATAGATTTTAAAGAGATAGGAAAAACACTGGAACATGTTGACATAATAATCAGCTCCACAGGTGCTTCTAACTACATTATTACAAAACAGTTTGTAAAAAGCATAATGCGCAACAGAAAAAACCGGCCTCTTTTTTTTATAGATATTGCCATGCCAAGGGATATTGATCCAATGATCAACAGAATTAATAATTCATATGTTTATGATATTGATGATTTAAAGGGTGTTATTGACAATAATCTCTATGAACGCAAAAAAGAAGCTGTAAAAGGCGAACGAATTGTTGAACAAAGTGTTATTAATTTTAACACATGGTACGAAAATTTAGATACAGTTCCAACCATAAAAGCTCTTAGGGAAAAAATAGAAAATATCACAAACACAGAAGTAAACAAAACTCTTAAAAGCTTACAACATCTGTCAGATAATGATCGCAAATCCTTATACAAAATGACACACTCCATAGTAAACAAAATAACACATGATCCAATGCTTTTTTTAAAAAGTAATGAATGTAGTCAGGATAAGACAAAATACATTGATATTACAAAAAAAATATTTAATATAGAAAATGCTTAAAAGTACAGTTTATAAAACATAAAGAAAGATGCCTTTCTGTTATCTCCTCTTTCTTAAAACTACTAATCATCAAGGGGGTTATATTGAAAAAAACAGCACTTCTTTTCCCAGGCCAGGGCTCTCAATCTGTTGGCATGGGACTTGACCTGTATCAGGAATATGATTATGTAAAAAATCTTTTTGATTTAGCCGAAAATATTACCAATATAAATATTTCAGAACTCTGTTTTAAAGGACCCATAAAGGAATTAACCAGCACAATAAATCTTCAACCGATTCTCACTACTGTAAATATTGCCTGCTTTGAAATACTGAAAAGAAATGGCCTAAAAGCAGATTACGCAACAGGCCACAGCCTTGGCGAATACACTGCACTTTACGCCGCAAATATAATCTCCATAGGAGATACGCTAAACCTTGTTTTTAACAGAGGAAAACTCATGGAGCGGGATTCAAAAAAAAACAAAGGAACAATGCATGCAGTAATAGGCCTTCCCATAGATATTGTTAATAATCTTGTGGAAGAGATTGATCCTGAAAAACAAAGTGTTTCCGTTGCAAACCACAATACAGAAACACAAATTGTAATCACCGGTCAACCCGATAAAGTTAAAAAAGTATCTGAACTTGCCAAAAAAAACGGAGCCAGAGCCATTCCTTTAAAGGTAAGCGGAGCATGGCATAGCCACCTTATGAATCAGGCTGCATCTGACTTTGCAAAAAATCTGGATTCTGTTGAATTCAAGGAGCCGGATAAAAGCATAGTTTTTAAT
Organism: Desulfobacterales bacterium; assembly: GCA_030149595.1. Taxonomy (GTDB): domain Bacteria; phylum Desulfobacterota; class Desulfobacteria; order Desulfobacterales; family DAOWNP01; genus DAOWNP01. Next base: position 3,480 of record JASFBI010000132.1, on the reverse strand, counting down.
GTTTCAGGTGATATTGAAAATAACCCTGATAAAATTAAAGGGTTAATGAAAACACAGCTAATCAGCCCTGTTAAATGGCACGATTCAATATTAAAACTTATAGAAAAAAAAGTTGAAGTTTTTATTGAAATTGGCCCGGGTAAAGTATTAACAGGTTTAATTAAAAAAATTATTCCAAAAAACTATCCTTATAAAATCATTAATCTCAATACTGCACAAAGCTTTAAAGAGTTTCAGCAGCGGCCATGAAACCGATCAAAAATTTTTCACCAAGGCTTGTCCGCAACAAATCATGAAAGATACGTATTAATTTTACGTTCTTTCATATAAAAGTTGTTTTCTATTAGTCCAAAAAAATTATAAAGAGGGGGGAGAGTGAATAATTCAAAGGAAATTGTTTCTATAAGTCACGATCTGAAAATGATCAAGCCGCCAAGTGCAAAATGGCCTAACCCTGCTAATGTTTATTTTATCAGAGATAAAGACGGCATTAGCTTTTTTGATATAGGTTGCAGCTGCGACTCTTCTGTTGAAAGGATTTTATCTTCTTTAAAATCTCTGGGGTGGGACACTCTGCCTGTTAAAAAAATAGTACTTTCCCATGCTCATCCAGATCATATCGGTGGAATCAAAACACTCTTCCCTTATCTTAACCCTGAACAGATAATACTTCATGAACACGATATACATTATACCAACTCTCCCTCTGACCTGAATTTTTCTTTTGATATCCCCCTATGCAACGAAAAAAACAAGGAAAAAGGGAATACAGATGGTAATGGCTTTGACATTCTTAGCTATTTTGAAATGGTTAACTGCCCCATGTGCCGTGTAAAAATCAATAAAACTGTAAAAGAAAATGATATAATAAACATAGGCAGATATAATTTTAATGTCATTCACACTCCTGGCCATGCACCTGGCCATATCTCTCTTTTTGATACTGATAAAAAACTACTCCTTGCAGGAGATATCCTCGGAGAAATTATTCCATGGTATGCACCTTCCTCTGGTGGGTTAACAGCTTTTTTTGAAAGCCTTCAAAAATTGGAAGCCTTAGATATTGATATAACATTACCATCCCATGGGGATGTTATAAAAAATTCTAAAAAAATTATTCATGACACACGGGCAAAAATTAACAAAAGAGAGCATCTTATTATAAAAGCACTTAAATCAGGCAAAAAAACATTCCATGAATTGAATGAGATTTTGTTTGATTTTCCACTTCTCCAGTTTTTCCCAGGTACTCCAATGGTTGAGAGTCATTTGCAAAAATTGATAAAAGAGAAAAAAATTAAAAAGTTAAACAAATTATATTTTCTCATTAAATAACAGATTAAGAACTGCACAGGCTCTTACAAAACAGTACTTTGTCCAATTTTTGCCTTGAACTTGAAGAAATTTTCATTCCGTAACAACCTGCGTTCCTGTTATTTGTTGTGTCCCTCTTATTTAATTTAACACACAATAAAAAACCTTTACCCATTTTCAACGGGTTTAAAACCTCTATTGCAATACAAAAAAACAAGGATGAAATTAATATTTTAACCTTTACACAAAGTATTTCTATTGTTATATTATTATTTTGATAGTATACGTTTATTAATAATACATATAGATGAAAAGGGTTTTTCAGTATGAACAAGGACGATATACAATATTTTAAGAAGCTTCTTACAAAACGACTCAGTGATCTTCTTGATCAGGCAGATGATACTGTTTCCGGAATGGTTCTTGTTAAAGAAAATTTTCCTGATCCCACAGACAGAGCTTCCCATGAAGAAAATCGTAACTTTATGCTTAGAATCAGGGACAGAGAACACAAACTTATTAAAAAAATCAAAAAAGCTCTTGCACGGATTGAAAATAATACATTTGGGATATGTGAATCATGCGAAGAAGATATCTCCATAGAAAGGTTAAAAGCAAGGCCAGTTACTACCCAGTGTATTCTTTGTAAGACAAAAGAAGAGGCTTTAGAAAAAGCGCTTGGCATTTAATATGGAAAAAAAGATTGACCTTCATATCCATTCCACTAACTCAGACGGAACATTGAGTCCCCATGAAATTTTAAAACTTGCTGAGCATTTAAATCTATCTGTTATTTCCATAACAGATCATGATTCCATAGATGGTATAAAAGAACTCATGCAAAGTAAAATTCCATCTCCTGTAAAACTTCTTGCCGGAGTTGAAATAAGCACATCTCCTCCTGATTTTCTGGCCAAATCAGGAAGTCTTCACATTCTGGGTTATGCCATAAAAACAGACCATACAGCCTTAAGCAAAGTACTGGACAAACTTCAAAAAGCAAGAAAAGAGAGAAACCCAAAAATTATAAAAAAACTTAACCAGATAGGGATTGATCTCTCCATGGATGAAGTTTGTCAAAATTCAGGCAGCGGACAGTTAGGACGGCCTCATATAGCAGCCTTGATGATTAAAAAAGGGTTCACAAATTCAATAAATGACGCTTTCGACAAATATCTCGCAAATGGCAGACCTGCCTATATTGAAAAATACAAGGTTGATTGCAAAAAAGCCATAAGTACTATCCACTGTGCAGGAGGAGTTTCTGTTTTAGCTCACCCAGGACTGTTAAAAATAACAGATCAGGCTTTATTTGAAAAACTTATACAACATCTTAAAGATATGGGACTTATGGGAATAGAGGTCTATTACTCCGAACATAATAAACAACAAACTGCTTATTACATTGGCATAGCTGAAAGATACAACCTTATTGTCACAGGAGGATCTGATTTTCATGGCTCATTAAAACCTGATATTAAAATGGGAACAGGCAGGGGAGATCTTAGTATCCCGTATTCTGTATATGAACACATCATAAAAAAAAAACAGTCCCTGTAAGTTTTCCCCAAAGAAAACTATTTTCATATTTTTTATATCCTGTAATGCTGGACTAATTAAATACAAATTTATCAGATAATATATTTGCAAACAAAAACAGATGAAAAAAAACGACATATCCATACTTGAGAAAAATATTTTGTATAAATTTAAAAACAAAAATCTTCTGAAAAACGCCCTTTATCACAGATCGTATGTCAATGAAAGCTTTGATGAAGATATTACAAGCAATGAGCGTCTGGAATTTTTAGGCGATGCTGTTCTTAATCTTATTATTGGACAGATTTTAATGGAGCATTATCCCTCCATGAACGAAGGAGATCTTTCCATAAACCGTGCAAATCTTGTTAATGAGTTCAGCCTTGCCTCAATAGCAAACAAAATTGATCTTGGCTCTTTTATTTTTTTGGGCAAGGGTGAAATACAGACAAAAGGAAGTAAAAAAACCTCTATTCTTGCTGATACTTTTGAAGCTATGATATCCGCCATCTATATAGATGGCGGATTTAAAAAAGTATTTTCAGTTATTACCCATCATTTCAAATCTTCAATAAAATCCATAGGCATGGTAGAATATAGCAGAGATTATAAAAGTAAATTGCAGGA
>JASFBI010000131.1 GCA_030149595.1 Desulfobacterales bacterium | reverse complement strand
TCCTCCTCCATGAGTGCATTTTGCTGTTTAAGAATCTTTTTATTAGCTGCTTCTAATTGAATATTTTTAATTTCAATAGCTCTCTTTTGCCTGTACAACTCAATAAAAACTTTAACTTTATTTTTTAAAATATTCTCATTTAAAGGTTTAAACAGATAATCTACAGCTCCTGAGTCGTACCCCTTGAATATATATTTCTTCTCTTTGTTTATAGCAGTAACAAAAATAATTGGCATATGTTCAGTTTTTTTATTGCTTCGTATCAGTTCTGCTGTTTCAAAACCATCCATCCCAGGCATTTGAACATCAAGCAGAATCACGGCAAATTCATTAGCAAGAACAAGGGAAAGAGCTTCATTACCAGATAGGGCTTTAACTATATCGTATGCTTCCTTTTCAAAAATAATTTCCAAGGTCAAAAGATTTTCTGGCCTGTCATCCACAATAAGAATTTTTGGCTTTTCAATATCTTCCATACTGACATTCCCTTGTAATTTACTGTTTTTTTAACTCTTTATCAGGCCTGAAAGCAATACACCAATATCATGGAGCGTTAAAATACAATCAACTGCAACAGCTTCAATGGCTACCCTGGGCATTTTAGAAGCTGTTGCAGTTGCAGGATCCTGAACCACCAATAATCCACCTAATCGTTTAATTTTTTCAAACCCGACACTACCGTCCTTATTAGCACCTGTCAGAATAACACCAACAAGTTTTTCTTTATAAACTTCAGCAGCAGATTCAAAAAGAACATCAATAGAAGGACGAGACCAGTTAACAGGTGGATCAACACTCAAAGACAATGTTTTGTCCATCTCAACCATCATATGGTAGTCTGGCGGAGCAAAATAAATACAGCCAGCTTTTACAGCTTCCTTATCCTCTGGTTCAATAATATCAGAACTGCAAAAATCAACAAAATACCTTTTAAAAAAAAGAGTCTTTTCCTTACCTCTGTGCAAAACAATCAAAATTGGAATAACAAAATCACCTGGCAACTGGTTCAAAATTACTCTAAGAGCATCTAATCCACCAGCAGAAGCCCCTATTACTATTGCATCATAAGTTTTGTCTGTTTCTAAAAATGCATGGTTCATTTAAGCCTTCCTGTATATTTTCTCCTCTTTAACTAAATCCTTAAAATCTTTGGAATGAATAGACAACCTTACTGTTTCCTTTGATCCCAGACATAAAAAACCATTTTTGCAAAGACTGTCACTAAAAAGCTTAAAAACTTGATTTTGAAGATCACGGTTAAAATAAATTAATACATTCCTGCAAATTATCATATCCACTTCACAGAATACACCATCAGTTACAAGATTATGATTGGAAAAAAGAATGTTTTCTTTTAAAGATTTATCAAGAAGAGCATATTCATATTTACAAAAATAGTAATCAGCAAAGGATTCAAGACCACCGGCCTTTTTATAATTATTAGTATAGCTTTTTAAATTTTCAACAGGAAATATAGCTCTCTTTGCTTTTTCAAGAATCTCTTTATCAAAATCCGTTGCATAAATCATGGTTTTATAATAAAGCCCTTCTTCTTTAAGAAGAATTGCCATGGAATAAACTTCTTCACCAGAATAACAACCCGCATGCCATCTTTTGATATAAGGTAAACAGGAGAGTTCAGGTAATATTTTTTCTCTCAAAATCCTGTAGTACGAAGGGTCCCTGAACATTTCAGTAACATTTATTGACATGTGCCTAAGCATAACAGAAAAAAAAACCCTGTCATTTAATATTTTATGCTGGACTTCTGAAATTGTCTCTAAATCAGATTTTCCCAGTACTTCTTTGATTCTTCGTTTAACAGATGCTCTGGAATAATTCCTAAAATCATAACCATATTTCATGTAAATAGCTTTTAAAAGCAATTCAATTTCAATATTTTCATTTTCCACATTTCCCACTCTGCACCCCATGGAATATAAAATTTACGTTTCAACGGCCATTTATATAACTGGCTATAAGTACCTGAGCATAATTAATTCAATATTTCTAAATTGCTTTTGTAATAAATATTAATAAGTTATTTTGTTAAAAGTTATGTTTATTTTTGATCAGGTACTTAATGCCTATCCTTCATAGCAGCCTTAAACCTGTAAGACTCTTTCTCTGTTTTTTTAATTTTTCTGATTCTTCTTTTGATTTTTTAATTTCTTTAGCCTGTAGTTCAAAAGCTTTTGACTGGTTTTGAGCATCGTAAATCAGATAGTCAATCCAGGTTCGCGAAATATTGAGCCTTATTGCATATGCCAGAGTATCATTGGCTTTAACAAAAAACTCCCTGTGAAAATTAGAGAATTCCACAAAAGAACCTATTTCAACTACAGCTACAACCTTTTTTTTAAAAACAACAGGGAAAATAACAACATTTTCAGGTGATGAACTCCCCATGGAAGTTGCAATTTTCAAATAACCTGCCGGCTGACCTGTAAACATGGCTATTTCTTTATCAAGCACAGCCTGCCCGCAACGACCGTATCCAAATTTAATTTCATCTGGCATAAGTCCCGCTGTTTTCTGAGGAAAACTTCCTGAAAATTTTAAAATCTCTTTTTTATAATCAACTTCAAACAACACTCCCACATGTGCTTTTGTATAATTACAGATAAAAGCACATATCTTTTCTGACAAACTGCTTATACTCTGGTCATTATGAATAAAACTGTTTAATTTCAACAACCCTCTGTTTAGGCTGTCTCTTCTATTTACTTTCTCCTCGGTATCAGTAATTTTCCCTGCTGTTTGTTTAGCTTTTATTCGCAATATTTCATTCTCTTGAATCTGCTGCTTCAAGGTACGCATCAAAATACCAACTGTTATTAATAAAATTATCAGGTTAGCTGCCATGGCAAATACCATAATCCGCTTATCAAATATTACAACAGCTAATAAAAGAAAAACTACTGTAATTAACACTGTCACTATCACAATGTTTCTAAATAGATTTGTTTTAAAAAAATCCATTTACTCCCTTAAATGATCTATAAAATTCAATACAGCCACACTCTTAACATTGAAAGAAGTTTATCTCCGTCTACGGGTTTGGAGAGATAATCGTTGGCACCGGATTTAATACATTTTTCACGATCTCCTTTCATAGCTTTTGCTGTAAGTGCAATTACAGGTATTTTTCTGAATTTAGCATCCATTTTCCTAATCTCTTTAATGGCATCATACCCATCCATTTCAGGCATCATAATATCCATCAGTACAAGATCAATATCCGGATTTTCCTTAAGTTTGACAAGAGACTCCTTTCCAGTACCTGCTGCAATTATTTTTACTTCCATGGACTCTAAAATATTCATCAAGGCAAAAACATTACGCATATCATCATCAACCACCAATATTTTTTTATTTTGCAAAATGGCTTCTTTGTCATGAATCATTCTAAGCATCTCCCTTTTTTCCTCGGGCAGGTCAGCTTCAATATGATGGAGAAAAAGAGTTGTTTCATCAAGAAGTTTTTCCCTGGACTTTGTACTTTTTACAACAACTTTTTCGGCAAAACTGTCTAGAATTACCCGTTCGTCCTCTGTCAAATCTCTTGAAGTATGAACAATAACCGGAATTGAAAAATCAGTCTGTTTTTTTAATTCAACCAATAAATTTATACCAGATATATCAGGCAGGCCAAGATCTAAAATAATACAGTCAAAATCTTTTTTACTAATAAAATTTTTTGCCTCTTTTCCTGTTGAAGCTACTGTTACTTTATCTCTGTTATTTTCTAAAAGATTTAAAATCAGTTTTTGTGTTACTTTATTGTCTTCTATTAACAAAATCTCTTTCACTTTTTTTGAATATACTTTTTCAATCCGGTCAAAAACACAATCCATACTTTCCATTGTTACAGGTTTTGTTAAATAACCAACTGCTCCCATCTGCATAATCTCATGATCCCTGTCACAAGCTGAAATCACTTGAACCGGGATATGCCTGGTTGCCAGATTATCTTTAAGACGTGCAAGAACATTCCGTCCATCCATACCAGGAAGTACCATATCCATAATAATTCCCTTTGGAGAGTAAGTATCTGTCATATGAAGCCCTATCTCTCCAGACTCTGCCACAAGAACTTTAAATCCTTTTTCCCTGGCAACATCAAGAAGAATTTTAGCAAACTTCTGATCATCCTCTATTATTAAAACAGAGCGTGATTCAGAAGTAATAATCTTTCTGTCATCACGAACATATTCCTCCTTTTTGTAAGTTTCTGAAACTTTTTTTTCAGGAATCTGCATTGGCAATAAGTCCTTCTTTTTCAACTCATAAAAACCTTCTGTCTTTTCCTCAATTTTTTCAGGAATACACAGAGTAAAAACACTACCCTCCCCATAGCTGCTTGAAACTGTCAACGAACCACATAGAAGATCAGCAAACTCACGGGAAATAGAAAGACCAAGCCCTGTGCCTCTATAGTCTCTGCTGGTTGAACCATCTACCTGCTTAAAGGCATGGAATATAATATCCTGTTTATCATCAGGAATGCCAATTCCTGTGTCTTTCACCAAAAAAACAACAGTTGTATCAGACTTTTTAAATTTACAATTCATATCAAAGGAAGGACGGCAGATATCAAGTTTAACACTTCCTTTATCAGTTAATTTAAAAGCATTGGACAAAAGATTTTTTAAAATTTGAGAGATTCGCTGGTTATCGGTTCTAATGAAACCTGGTAACTCTTTAGATATATTGATTTTAAAATCAATACCTTTTTCCAGAGCTGTTGCCGTAACATTTCTTTTCATACCCCTTGAAACATCAGCTATTGCTATATCATCAAGTTGAAGAACCATCTGGCCGGCTTCAATTTTTGAAAGATCCAGAACTTCATTGATCAAAGTTAACAGTTCATTTCCCGATGTATTAATAGTACTGGCACACTCCACCTGTTTTTCGGTCATATCACCAGCCCTGTTATCAGCAAGATACTTAGATAACAACAGAATACTGTTTAGAGGTGTTCTTAATTCATGGGACATATTTGCTAAAAATTCGGATTTGTAATTACTGGAAGCAGAAATATCCTTAGCCTTTTTCTCTATCTCTTTTTTTGCCAGTTCAAGCTCAATATTTCGTTTTTTTATTTCAGACTGCTGACCCTCAAGCTGTGCGGTCTGTTCTTCTAATTCAACTGACTGCTTGCTCAGTTCATCATTGGTTTGCCTAAGTTCTTCCTGCTGAATCTGGAGACTCTTTTCTGATTTTTTAAGACTTTTTGCCTGCCTTTCAAGTTTCTCATTAGATCTGCTTAACCTTGTTTTTTGCTCCTTTAACTGGCTTGCCTGAATTTGAGTTTTTCCCAGAAGTTCCTGCACATTTATATGTGCAATAAGAGTCTGAATAGCAACAGCAATTTCTTCGGAAACAAGATTGAGAAACTCCAGAGCTTTTTCAGAAAATGGTTCAATTGCACCAAGCTCAATAACACCAATAACTTCATTGTTATAAAGAAATGGATTTACAATTATACAGTTTGGTTTAGTTTCTCCAAGACCTGACTGTATAACAATATAGTCATCAGGCACACAAGTCAGCATGATTTGTTGTTTTTCAAAGGCTGCCTGTCCTACCAAACCCTGTCCAAATTCAAATTCATTTGAGATGTGTTTTCGTTTTGAAAAGGCATAACTTCCTGCTAATTTAAGATAATTATTATCATTAGCAATATATATGGCACCAATATCAGCATTGAGGTATTTGGCCAGAAAAGTAATAATACTGAAACAAAGTTCAGGAAGTTTTAAAATGCCGTTTATTTTTTTACCCATTCCCATTTGACCAGTTTTAAACCAGTCTCGCAGCTTAGCTTCTTCCTGGGCAGAGCTCAAAGTATCTATCATATCATTAAAAGCAACAGTAAGGTCTCCAATTTCATTTTTTGTATCAGTATTAATTATATGGGAAAAATCTCCCCCTGTGACATTTTTTGCCCCAGAAGAAAGTTTAAGCACAGGCCTGATAATATGCCTGACCAGAAAAATAATAAAAAAAACTGTCACTAAAATAGTTATAAAAATCACATAGGTCATTGTTCTGTAAAGATTATCAATCACGGCAAAAGCTTCCTTCTTCTCTATCTCAGCTATAACCCC
>JASFBI010000130.1 GCA_030149595.1 Desulfobacterales bacterium | reverse complement strand
TCTTTTGGTGCAGTTGGAGAGAACAGTGCCTATACCGTCTTTCAGGTGTCTCTTGGCCTGCTGTGAAATTAACTATTTGAAACATTGAATTTCCGAATGGAGTTTCTATATTATCTGTCATGTTAGTTCCTTTGTGTTTAATCGTTAACGCCACACCCATTTTTTTTGGCAATATCTAATGTAGCAGTAATTAATTGTGAAGTTTCATCATTGAAAATTAAGTCTTCGATAACATTCGTATACCCACCACTATCACCACCCCCCATGACATAACCTTTTGTGGCACTACTAACTCCGGCTCCTAAATATTTAGCAGTGTCTAATGTTGCGGAAATAGCTTGAGAAGTTTCATCTGCAAAAATGAGATCTTCGATAACATTTGTGTAGCTGCCAGTATTACCACCAAGAACATAACCTTTTATAGAACTATTAACTCCTACTGCACCATGTTTTGCAGTATCTAATGTAGCAGTAATGGTCTGTGATGTTTCATCGGCAAAGATTAGATCTTCGATAACTGCTGTATTTTCATCACTTGTATAACCACCTAAACTATAACCCTTTCCAGAACTATTAACTCCCACTGCATAACGTTTTGCAGCATCTAATGTAGCGGAAATAGCTTGTGATGTTTCATCTATAAAGATTAGATCTTCGATAACTGCTGTATTTCCACCACTTGTATAACCGCCCAGAATATAACCTTTTATAGAACTATTAACTCCTACTGCACCATATTTTGCAGTATCTAAAGTAGCTGTAATTGTTTGTGATGTTTCATCTGCAAAAATGAGATCTTCGATAACATTTGTGTAGCTACCAGTATAACCGCCCAAAACATAACCTTTTATAGAACTATTAACTCCTACTGCATAACGTTTTGCAGTATCTAATGTAGCAGTAATGGTCTGTGATGTTTCATCGGCAAAGATTAGATCTTCGATAACTGCTGTATAACTTCCTGTATCTCCACCTAAACTATAACCTTTTGATGTTATATTATTAATATATGTTATCTCTTTCCAAACTGCTGCTCCAGAGGTTGCATCTAAACAAACGTATGCTTTATCATGGGTAGTATCAAACCATGGAGACAAAACAGAATATCCATCGCCTGTATCATCGTTATGATCGGGAGCGACAGCGGCACTTAGATTAGTTTTGATAGCAGTGTATGTTCCAGTCGCAGTTTTACGCATCAATCCTTCCGTGGGCGTTATATCTGAATCCATAATAGCACCAGCAGAACCGACATTAGTCGAATCTGTAACATCTGCACTATCTTCTATACCATTTAATTTAGTTTTATCCGATCCGGTCATTAATCCAGAATTACCAGCGGCAATAACATTAGCAATAACATCTGCACCACCTGTAACGTGGGTAGTAGCATGTGTTTGAGCATGATGGTCATCGGAACTAACATCTACTAATGAATCATGACTTAATCCCAACCCATCTATATCGCCTTTTGTTTGGTCTGCGGTTGAACCATCTTCAACATTAATCATAGTTCTTATGTCCGCCGGTGAAATCTCTTCTATTATTCCAGAACCTGCGGTATCTCTACCAAGTATGACATCTGTTTGCGTTGTGTTCTGCATCTTTGCATATGTAACTGCACCATCTGCTATTGTCTGGACACCGTCTGCAACACTTGTAACGTCACCTGAATGATTTGGATGAACATAATTATTATATAATGTATCAAAATAAGTCTTTAAAAAGGACTTTATTTGTGTCCAAGAAGAGGTCTTAATTACATCTGAATCTGCACTGTCTCTTTGAATTACCTTGTCTGCATCTATGGGGGTCGCTTTTGTCCCTATTGCACCAAGGTTTGTGTCTGTATTTTGGGTATGGTTTGCTGACGTGTTAGCTTCAATTGCTGAAATATGTGAAGCGGTTGCGACACCTGAAACAGCATTAGTTGCAGCAGCTATGACTACATCGTCTGCCCCACCGTCACTTGTTATACCATATGTAGATGCTCCAACTGTGCCTGTGCTTAAAGCAGTGGGGACATTTGTGTCTTTAGCTGTATTCAGATCAATGGCTGCCCTATTTTCCTGCAAGGCATCTTCAACATTAACAGCCGTAATTATATCTCCAGCGTCAGCGATAATTATATCAATAGCTTCAGCAGCAAGGGTTGACAGTAAAGCACCAGATCTATTTAAGATAGAACATCTTTGACCATCGAAGTGTAATGAATACCCTACACCAAGTGTTAAGTTTTTAGGTATTAATCTCCTCGGGCTCCCTGCATTCAAAGCATCAATATAAAAATTGATATCTACTGCTGCTGAATGAGTATTAACAAATGTAACAGAAACTATTGAGATATTCTCTGCTGCTGTATACAGAACAGACGGGTCTGTATCAGAAAGCTGTCCTGATGCTAATACAGTGAAAGCACCAGAAACAAGACCGTGTATAGAATAATCCACAACAGAAGCAACAGATGCTCCTGCTTTAATTGTATTTGTGTTATTTAAACAAATCATTGCAAAGCCCCTATTTTACAGTGTCCCTAATATAGCTGATTGATTAAAATTGTTAGCCATAGAACCAAGAGTATTGTTTATTAGATCAACAGATATTTCTAAATTATCAATATCTGTTTCGGCGTTGCTTAATGAATTAGCAAGATTGTTGATTTGATTCTGAAGGTGTGCATCAGTAGCAAGTAATCCATTAATATAAGCCAACAAATCGTCATAGCTATCACCAGCACCGCTACTATTATTTATAAGATTGTTGAAAAACTTAACCCATATTTTGACCATGTTTTTGTTATTATCAAACATATAAGCTTTTATGGGAGCTTTATTAATATTTACCATTTAGAAAACCCCCTGTAATAACCCTGTTGACAGGATCAGTTATTTTTATTTCATATTCACGTTCAACTGCTCTGCCCAGTCTGTTCCAAATAACTCTATGGGAGTACTCACCTGTTTTCCCTAAACTCCTCCATAGTTCATTTGAAAAAGTTTGGCCATTATCATCCGAGTACCTCATCATTATCTGCGGATCATCCCCTTGGCCTGTTTCTAAACCTACCCCAGGTTGGATAGCAATTTCTAAACTGTTATGGTTTACAGATGTACGACCGTTAGAAGAAATAACTGGAAATCTTCTCAAAGCTGCCATTGTTTCAGAGTTTTCTGTGAACGTCTCAAAATCTAATTCGTAAATAATACCGTTGTTATAATCGCCTATAAGATGTTTTCTATCAAAAAACTCATAACAGTTTGCCCGCCATCTACCATCTGTATCATAAGGATATGAAGAACGTCTGTGCCAAACTCCTGTTGTAACATCATAAACCCAAGTTTTGTTTTCTGTTGGAAATGTAAACACTACAAAAATATGACCTTGATAAATATAATTAAATAAAAAACAATCGTTGATGGTGGTTAGCTTACTCATTTGAAAAGCTATTTGGCCTTGATTTAAAAAATCTGCTCGATACTCAGTTGATACTCTTGGGAAGCCTTGTGAGTCTAAAAAAAACAAAGCACTGTTAACACTGGTAAAAGCATCTGCCCCTGCAATACCTATTTCCTGGGAGCTGCCATTGATAGACTCAAAAATTGTATCAGTCGTTCCTGCATTCTGGAAAAACTCTATTGTTCTTGACCCAAATGCACATAATTCGTCGTGGTCTGATACAACGGTTATAATCTTATCTCCGCTATATTCAGCAGACTTGTATCTCAAGGGGCTGTATGTGTATGGGTCTCCAACACCTGACATGTAAAAATAATCAGAACCTTTATTTGCTATTATCCACATCCCATCCTGATATGTCAAACTTGAGGCTCTAACTCCTGCTGGCAAAACAACTTCTGTTATTGCATATGTTAAAAAGTCTAAAACGTAAAGCTTATCATAAGCAACATCAAGGATTGAGCAGTAATTCAAAAAATCGGATGCTAATATCATGTGGCCTGACAAGGAAGAGAAAGCAGGTGTTACAGTTGTTACAAACTTAGATTTGTTAGCCACATAAAGTGTGTCTCTTATAACAAATGCAAGGAGGTCGTCTGTTATCTGTTTGATTGCCCTAACTTCGCCAGTGTTGCCACTTACTGATAACCATTCTTTACATCCAGGGGTAGGGAGTAGCGACAAGGGGTTCCCATTCTCCTTGTCTATATTGACATAAAAATTAACACATTCTTGATTATTAACAGAATGTGAAACTGATTTGTATTCCCCCCCTACAACATTAAATTCATATGCTTGTTTTGGCATGTTAAAATCCCCTACTGTATGTAATATTTTCCCCTTTAATGGTTAAAGTGTTTACCGGATTTATATTTCTACTGAAATTCCTTTCAAGCAAATGCCTTTTAGCAAGTGAAGCTTTTGTATGGACAGAGGCTTTTTCATTATCAAAATGTATGCTTAGCTCAGATGCAAGAATATACTTTAAAAATGGGAAGTAAGATTTTGGTATACCAAGGCCTATAACAAGCTCCTCTGTTAGATTAGAAGGCTCTGTGAATGTTTTTTCTGATGTTATATGAAGTTTGTCAGAAGATGAGTTTGGGTTTGGATATAGGGTGATCACTCCATTTGGCACTGTGGGGTTGTATCTTAGTTTGGTTGGCCTGCTTGATGTTGATTTATCAGGGATACCGTTAAAAGAAGAAACCCCAATAATATCAACAGGGTAATCAATATCACCTGATCTTACAAAAGCATCCTGGATAAGGTTGGGTCTAACAGTATTCAAATCAGGCGTGCCAGATTCACCAATAGTGTATTCAGGTTGGCCAGCTACAAGGCTGATAATATCAGTAGTCGCAAAGGGGATTATAAAATCCTCCTCTTCAAAACCAAGGATAATATCAGATAGTGTATCTAACCCAAGTTCTGTATCTTCATTTGAAGTTGTTTGGCCAACTGAATAAACATTTATAAGGCTTAATGCTGAATCAATAAGCTTTCTCACTGTCCTTGTTTCTCCCATAAAGTTATTCCTTTCTGTTCTTAGTTTTTTCTTTTAACAGTCCCAACTTTTGGATTCACAGAGGTTATTTTTCTTGTTCCCACTTTTTTAACTTTTCTATAAAGGTGATTTAAAGGTGCATCCTCAAAACCGTCCTTAATCGCTTTTGTTATGTCAGCTTCATTATCAAAAAGTTTTCCTTCTGGGAAGTCTTTGTGATACAATCTATGTTTAGCCATATTAATTGCTCCTTTTTTTGTTGCTAAATTGTCCCTCTGAAAATAAAAAAACTCATTCCAACAAAACCTGACAAAAGAATATACCCTGCATGGTTTGAAAAGAATTTTGCATTACATTTTTCTATTCGATCAGACAGCAATTTTGTAATCTCTTTTATGGATTCTTTTATTTCTTGGGTATCTTCAACCAAATTATCGACTTTGCCTTCCAGTTTGAAAAATCGTTCTGTCTCGTCCATTTTAACCCTACCTTTGCTATTTAAATGAAAAGATATGCTCTCTCCGTTGATCTGAGAGCGTTTCCTTGCAAGCCCTTGATATTTAAAGGTTTACAAAGAATTAAGCCATTATCTATATTGCCTGCATATGATGGAGCAGACAGATTAAAAACCGTTCCGGCATCATTCTCAAAATAAAGATTAGAAACCCCAGAAAAATCTTTGCAATAAAACCAAGCGGTGTTTTCTGACGGGTTCCCAGACGGTACAGCTATCTCAGGCAATTCTACATAGTTTGCTTCTTTAAGATTGATATCTGAAAACCTGACATTCGTTCCACCAAATACAACTAATGGCACAAGTACCATAAGTAGCGTGTATTTTATAATTTTTTTTATCATGCTATTTTCCCCCTTTTTTAATAGTGGGTTGGATTATTTCATCTAATGTTTTTAGACCTTTTTGATGTTGCTTTAGCAGTTTTAATAGTCTACTACGTTCTTTTTTTGCTGCATTCTTGAGTCTTATATCGTAGATAGCTTTTCCAACCTTCCTCGTTCTTGGGCTTTTGGGTTTTAATGGTTTTTTAGCTTTTGTTTTTGCAGAAACTTTCCTCATCATATTTTAAACTCCTTTGTTTTGTCATATTTTAGGCTCCCCATCGGCTACTTTTATCTTTGATGTAAATTGCTCATAA